>CP097899.1:1907500-1982500 GCA_023639215.1 Candidatus Pristimantibacillus lignocellulolyticus | reverse complement strand
AAAAGACGATGTTGGACATCGTCTTACAGTTATGCTCATATTTGTCTTTTTTTATTACTTCTGATTAGCTATCATTTTATGTCGATGCTAACCACATCGTTAATGTACTTTCAATGATCGCTGCTATAAATAGAATAATCGTTATATACACTGCCATAACACCGCAACGCTTCAATGTTTCTTTATAAGCAACTCCAATAGCATCCAATTTATTATGATTCGTGATTAGAGCGCCCATCGTACTAAATAGTAATCGACCAAGCCTCAAACCATATGCTCCCGCTACAATTAGTGCTGGTATTTCTAATATTCCATGCGGCAATAACGTTTTAAATATTAGATCCCACACACTTATATCGATAGTACCTTCTAATGAGAGTTGAATAATGAATCCAAGAATCATTCCATTAACCAATAAGAAAAATATCGGAAAGAGTCCAAAGAAAGCCCCTAGAAAAATAACTAACACCGATTTAATTGCATTATTAAGAAAAATAACCATTATTAACGTTAACGTTGGATTACTGCTCTGATCCATTTCTTGTACTAGTTCACTTAAAGCGTCTATTTGCATCAGGAGAAATTGACGAAAAGAATCATTCGAACCACCAATATACATACTTACTGTAAATAAGATTGTAGCAACAATAATACTTGATCTTGTTATACGTAAATCTTGCCACACTTGTCTCAATCGAAACATTTTTCCACCTCTTTATTAAAACTTAGAATATCTTTGTTGTACGAGCATAGATTGTACTAATTAGGATTAGCCAAGCCTTCTGTCATGAAGTAAGACGGACCTGGCCGAATAGAGAGGAGATTTATCAATCATGAATTCATTTTTTGTATTTACAGCCAGCAAAATAAAAAAGTATTTTTTCTTAACGATTGCCCTTGTATTTGCCGTAGGTGTTATCTATTCCGAGCGTGATAACATTACCGTGTTCGCACCGCAACAACCCATCGCCATTTATAATGTACCAACTGACAAAAATGTCGTTGCATTAACATTCGATATTAGTTGGGGGGACAAGCGCCTTGAGCCTATTTTGGAAGTTTTGAAAGAAAAAGATGTAAAGTCTGCTACATTCTTTGTCTCTTCCGTATGGAGTCAATCACACCCAGAGCTTGTAAAGAAAATTCAAGATGCTGGATATGAAATAGGAAGTCATGGTCACAAGCATGATAACTACTCTACACTAACTGACGATGAGATTCGCAGTCAGATCACAACTGCACATAGTATTATAGCAGATGTAACCGGTAAAGCACCTAATCTTATTCGCTTACCTAATGGTGATTTTGATAAACGTGTATTAAAAATCGCTAGTGAATTAGAATACCAAGTTATTCAATGGGATACCGATTCTATGGATTGGCTAAGCCTTGGTACAGATAAAATTGCTGACCGCGTAATAAGTAGAGCCCATCCTGGAGACATCATTCTACTTCATGCCAGTGATTCGGCGACACAAACGCATCTTGCTCTCCCTATTATCGTTGATGAACTTCGCAACAAAGGGTTCGATTTTGTTTCTGTTACCGATCTCATTACACAAACAGAATCGCAAGGTGAGGCTGTTACAAGCTCATCAGTTTCATCAAGTAAACTTTTAAGCGCGCAATAGATCACCTTGCGATTCATATTAATAAATTGATTATGATACTGCTGATCCTGATGGAACAACCACAGGTTCAGCAGTTTCTTTTTTCGTTAATTTTGTCATTAAGTAATTTTGATAGAAATTACATGCGAATAGTGGCAATACCATAAATATTACCGTGTTTACATTCGTATCACCTTGCAACGCTGGATAAGCTTCAACTGCTGTTACAACAAACATTAGGAATAAAGTTGGAATAAATGCTGCCCGCTTCGTCTGTTTCACTTTGAAATAAGCTGCAATTAACGCCATAACCATCATCACTAATGGCAACACCCAGAAAAACCAATTGTTCGTTCTATCTTGGTACAATACATATCCAAGCAGAATAGCACCAAAGAATGTTGTATACCCTTGCAAAGCATTCCATAAATATTTCTGACGGAACACACTAAGTGCAATATAATTTAGCGTTAAGTAAGCGAAGAATCCCATTTGACTGAACGCACCAATCATACTTCCTCCGAGAAACATGTTGAATAAATTAAATCCAGTATCAACGAATCCGATCTCTCCGACCCCTTGATCTGTTAGTAACATAATTAAACCGCCTACCATACAAACAACTGCACCAATAGCCATTGTACTCCAAAATAAGAAAAACCATTTTTTCAGTGTCACTGCGGATATTCCTCCTGAACATTAGTCAATGTATGCTTTTTACTGTATTTTACCACGTATCCACAAAAATGCTAACAAACTCCATGATAAAAGATTGAACTTTGTACATCCTATAGCTATAAGAGGCATGATCTTCTCGGTTTTGAAAGGCCCGTTGTTTGAACATGCCATAGCTATAAGAGACTGTTTAAGGGAGTTTTCACTATGCGACATTTCCTAACATTACTATCCATTTGCACCATCTGCACGTTTCTGACGACAAGTTGTAGTTCTGGCGGTGGCGGAGAATCTCAACAAATGAATTATAAAGATATGAAGTCAATGGTCATCGATATTCTCAAGACTGAGGATGCTCAAAAAGCTTTACAAGAATCTGCATCAGCGCAATCAGGATATACTGCACAAAGTTCAACGCTACTGAATGTTCAAGATCAGGAAAAAATCAAAATTGCTGTGAAAGATGTAATGAGTTCGCCTGAATATGATTCCGTCATTAAATCCTTAATGACCGATACCCGCTTCGCAGGTGAGTTTGCTAAAGCTGTTAATGATATGAATAAGGATTTACATGAGCAATTAGTGAAAGATCCACAGTATCAAGAGGGGCTTGTTGCTGCATTCGAAAGTGAAGAGATGCAAAAAGTAATACTGAAAGTAATAAAAGGTACTGAATACCGAAAAGAAGTAACGAGTCTCATGCAAGAATCATTAAAAAATCCGATTTTCCGTCTCGAAATGCTGGAACTCATGAAAAAAGCAGTTTCTGAGGAGCTATCGACACAACCACAATCCGGAGGCGGTGATTCTTCCGGTAGTAATGATTCTTCAAGCACATCAAATTCTTCCTCAAGCAATTCGAGTAAAAAGAGTTCAGATTCATCAGCTGAGTAGATCGAAACCGATCATATTTAATAGACAAACACCCGTTGTAGCTCAACCAGCTACAACGGGTGTTTGTTAGTTATATCATTTACGACTTTCTTTCACAGTGAGTAACCACTTTCTGAGCTAGCTCATCATATAGTTGTCCTATCCCAGTATCTGCCGCATACACACTCGGAGAGAAGTTAGGATCCAGTGGATGATTATCAGCAACGCCAAGTGGAATTTGAGCTAGCAAGTCGCAATGCAACGTCTCTGCGAGCTTTCCTCCTCCACCTCTACCAAATACATATTCCCGCTCACCTGTTAACTTTGATTCGAAGTAAGACATATTCTCAACAACACCGATGATTTCATGCTCTGTCTTAATTGCCATTGCTCCGGCTCTTGCTGCAACAAATGATGCTGTTGCATGTGGTGTTGTGACAATGATTTCTTTACTATGCGGTATCATTTGATGAACATCTAGCGCGATATCCCCTGTACCTGGCGGAAGGTCAAGCAATACGTAATCTAGATCGCCCCACTCAATTTCGGAGAAGAAGTTGCGTAACATTTTGCCAAGCATCGGTCCTCTCCATACGATTGGACTATTATCTTCAACGAAAAATCCCATAGAGATTACTTTCACGCCAAATCGTTCAATCGGGATAACACGTTCATTGATCACTTCAGGACGTTGTTCTATCCCCATCATATCAGGAACACTAAATCCATATATATCAGCATCAATGATGCCTACTCTTTTTCCTTGTCTAGCTAAGGCAGTTGCCAAATTGACCGTTACCGTAGATTTACCTACTCCACCTTTACCAGAAGCAATCGCAATAAACTGAACATTGGGTTGCTCCGTTAAAAGCGTGTTCCCCATATTAGCTGCATGTCCTTGAACAGGCTGACTCGCATTCTGCTCAGTATTTACTGTTTGTTCAGGTGCTGATCCTGCTGGAGCTGCGCCATCTCGAAAACGACAATATACTGCTGTAGCACCACTTGTTTGTAGCATATCGAATAAAGCAGTCTCTATTACGGGATGTTGTTCCTTTGCTGCACCAATTACCGTAACTGAAACTTGATTATTTCTGACCATAACATCTCTAAAACTTATTGAATGTGCGCTGTATTGTGTAGTAAGTACAGTTTCAATAATTTCAATCGCTTGCTCTCGTAATAAAGTCATGACTATTCCCACCTTTATAGTTATACGCAAACAGACTACTATCTATAGCATAGGCGGTTTATGGCAAGAAGTGAAGTACCCTCTTCAAACTTTTCCACATTACTCTAACTTTCCTCCTTCGGTTTCATACTGCAATATGCCTTTATAAATGGATGCTGCTACAGTACGTTGGTACTCAGCATCCACCAACAAGTTAGATTCCTTCGGATTAGATAGGAAACCTACCTCGACTAATGCTGAAGGTAAGTCTTTCATTGCTTTTAGTATATAAATTGTATCGACTGTAGCTGCTGATCGCTGCGTATTCTCAAGATTATATTTCAATTGCTGTTGTATACTTATCGCAAGTTGTTCGCTCGCTTTCGTTCCTGTCTTATGATAGAACGTTTGAGCCCCCGACCATTTCTCAGATGGAATACTATTCATATGTATACTAATTAACATCTCCGGTTTAGCATCTTGCAGTATTGCCACTCGTTTCATTAAGTCTTCTGTTTTCCGACGGCTATAGGATCTTGTGTCATCTCTGGCTAAATCATAATCACCTTCTCTAGTCATGACTACAATAGCTCCTGCTTCTTGTAAATAATCACGCAAATATAGTGCAATTGATAAATTCAGATCCTTTTCAATGGCTCCTTGCTTACTTACTGCTCCGCCATCTGCTCCACCATGGCCTGCATCAATTGCGATTGTCATCCCTGATAATGGCATGTTCCATGTCGTCCAAGTACTACTTTCTGGAATTACTCTTGTCAGAAAAAATATTAACGCTACAACTAACAACGCCCCAATACCTAACTGACGTTTTCCCTTGGGTGTAAGCCATACAACTAGCCTTCGTCGAAATATAGACATAGAAAAACCACCTCATAGCGATATTCATAGAATTGTACAGCTACTACATGCTTGTACTTCTATGTATATGGGACAAGGTGGTTTTTTATGATTATTAAATGTAGTTCAAAAAATGGACTTTGATAATGATGATAAACATTATAGTGAATTCGACATCGAATATGAAGCTAATTTGGAAGTACAAATATTATACTTATGTTTTCGTAGTAGTCTACTTTAATATTATGATGTCGTTATGCTCATACCTTCGATTAGAATTTTGGCAACTTCCGGTCGAGAGAATTCTGGTGGTGGACATACGCCATCACGAAGCATCGCTCTCACTTTAGTTCCTGATAGAGCCAAATGAACTGAACTATCATGTGGACATGTCTTTGTCGTCGCCATATTGCCACAGCTCGTACAGAAGAAGCTATGTTCAAAGTATAGTGGTGTAATATCTAGATCCGCTGCAGGAACAGAGCGTAGTAAGTCTTGTGCTTCATATGTACCATAGTAATCGCCTACACCTGCGTGATCACGACCAACGATGAAATGTGTACAGCCGTAGTTTTTACGAACAATCGCATGGAAAATAGCTTCGCGTGGTCCAGCATAGCGCATAGCAGCTGGGAAAACTCCTAGAAACACGCGATTTTCTGGATAATAATTTTCTAGAAGCGCCACATAACTCTTCATACGCACATTAGCAGGTACATCATCAGACTTGGTCTCACCTACAAGTGGATTCAAGAATAGTCCATCAACAATTTCCATTGCTGTTTTTTGAATATATTCATGTGCACGGTGAACCGGATTTCTTGTTTGGAATCCAACAACTGTTTTCCAACCCTTGTCTGCAAAAATTTTGCGTGTTTCTGACGGGTCAAAATAGTACTCATTGAACTTCTCAGGTACTGGACGATTCAATACCGTAATGTCACCGCCGACATACGTGTTACTACGTTCATACAACTTTTGAACACCTGGATGCTCAAGATCATCTGTCTTAAACACATTTACTGCCTCTTGCTGTTGATCTACATTATAGATGCTAGCCACATCGATAATGCCATAGATCACTTCATCTTCACCTACTAGTGCAGCTTGCTCCCCAACAGAAACAACAGCAGCCTCTTCTTCAGAGATAGATAAAGTAATTGGAATACTCCAGAGCGTACCATTTGCCAAACGCATCGTAGATACTACAGATTGATAATCTGCTTCCGTCATAAATCCAGTAAGTGGAGAAAATGCACCTACTCCGATAAGATCCATATCCGATATTGCCCAAGAGCTAACGGAGATTTTCGGCAATTGAGATGCTACAGCAAGTAATTGCTCGCGCTCTTCTCCTACTGCCACTCGATTAACAAGTTCTCCACCATGTGGTTTAATTTGAGTCATTCTCTATTTCCTCCTAAAACTTTTCATTAACTTCTTGAGTAACTTCTCCGACTATGAAAAGTTACTTTGGAAGCTTATTCCTAGCGAAGCTTCAACGAGACAATGTAATAATAGCTCTAAATGTTTGGCTGTCAGCACCAAGAAGATGACATGAAGCTAGGAAACGAGTAGCGGAGTGTACGTTATTGGTACACGAGCACACGAAGGCTTCCGATGAATGGCAGCTTCGACGTCGAATATGCAACGACGCGATGCATCGTGATCACAACCGGACATTTAGAGCACCTATGCTTATTTATGAAGGCCACACTCAGTTTTCTCTTGCCCAGACCATCTGCCTGCTCTAGGGTCTTCACCCGGCATTACTTGACGTGTACAATACTCGCATCCAATACTCGGGTAATGGTTATCATGCAGTGGATTATAGATTACATTGTTGCTACGAATATATTCCCATACATCTTCGGTAGTCCAATCAGCGATCGGATTGAATTTTACTAAACCGAATTTCGTATCATACTCAATTTTCTTCGCATTAGCACGAGTTGGAGCTTGATCACGACGTATTCCAGTAATCCAAGCTTCATACTGGGATAAAACGCGTGTTAAAGGCTCAACTTTACGAATATTGCAGCATCCAGTCGCATCCGTCTTCCAAAGTTCAGCTCCATGTAACTCCGCTTGCTCCTCAGGCGTGATCTTCGGACTTACTCTAACAAATGGAATGCCAGGATAGTGTTCTACCATACGATCTCTCGTCTCGTATGTTTCTTTGAAATGAAAATCAGTGTCTAAATAGAAAATGTCTGTCTTCGGACTTACTTTTTGCAGCATATCTACAAGTACAACATCTTCAGCACCAAAGCTACATGCAAATGTTATATTCGGAAATGTCTCAACAGCATATTTAATAATTTCCTCAGGAGTTGCATTTTCTAGCTCAACAGCTTGCACTGCGATTAATTGTTCTTTCTCAATTAAATTCATAGTATTCCCCTCGCTTCTCTCGACAATGATTAAGGCACGCTGTACAAATTATATCTTTTTCTATAAATGACTTCAATATCTATTGTTAACAAAAATTAACTTAGTGCCAATAAAATACTTTTATCTCCATAGTAAATGAGTAGTATTCGACTGTTATAATAGAGTTAATTAACATAAGAGAGGATACTTATATGCTGAAATACACGATATGCTTTATAAGAAGAGGCGATGAGTTATTACTACTGAATCGTATAAAGGCACCTAATATGGGGCTATGGAACGGTGTAGGAGGCAAAATAGAAGCTTTTGAGCTACCGATAGATGGAATTGTTAGAGAGATTGAAGAAGAGACTGGACTACGTGTACAACAAGTACAGGATGCTGGAATTGTAAAGTGGATTAGTTCTGAAGGTGAATCAGGAATGTATCTGTATTATTGCGATCTACCCATAGATACAGTATATGCAACTCCAATTGAAAAAGATGAAGGGACATTAGCCTGGAAGTCAATTGATTGGGTGCTACATCCTGAGAATGAAGGCGTAGTAGATAATATGAAACATTTCTTACCTCATGTACTTAGAGGAAATTTCGATTGTGAACATACTTTTACATATGATGCAAATGGAATCGTCAATTATGTATGTCATTCATTAACAACAAAAAAGCTCTCAAGCAGCAATGCTTGAGAGCTTTTTCCATAAATATTAACGTTTTGAGAACTGAGGCGCACGACGAGCCGCTTTAAGACCGTATTTTTTACGCTCAATGATGTATCATTCAGATGTGTTCAGAAAACCGTGTATATATAGGAAAAGATTTTTTCGGACTCGGATTATTTCGAGTCTGTTTTTGTTTAGATATGGTCACGATACTTATGAATACTCTGTTAGTAATTCACAAAAAGTAGCCTTCTCAAAAAAAATTATAAACGATTGAAACTGTTAATCATATCCCTCTGACGCTGATTTCTTGCTCTTCTTGCTTGATCCTGTTGAAGCTTATTAATCTGTATTTTTTGCTTAACCTCTTCTGTTTCATCCTTAGTTAATAGTTCTTCTGGAGTAAACTCGATTATTTTAGTTTTGTCGGATGGATACCTACAATGTATAGAAGAGCTTGTTATTTTAGCTACTGTTAGCATTTCTGGAGTCTTAGAATGTTCTTCAGTTTTTATAATCACAATATCACCTAATTGAAACTTTTTAACATTTTCATTTTCAGGATTTAATAGTTCATTATTCATTATCTTTAGATTAACTAAGCTTTTTAGAACAACAACAATAATTATTGTCATAATTGTAAAAATTGCACCTGCAAATATAATATAAGGTAGCCTTATTTTCATTTCAATGTTAGATATATTCTTCATCATTGAAATTACTATAGCAAACAAAGCAATAATAGCCGAACTAATTATGGGTTTAATCGAATCCTTCATTAAGTCCCATATACTTTCCTTAAGTAATTTGATTATCTTCTTCATATATCTCCCTCTCCTAATCAATGAAAAGATTGGCGATAATTATGATTATCATTTAATCATTAAAAAAGAGTTCCGACTATATTTTTTTGCCGATTATACACTACTTCAGCTTCACTATTTTTGTGTTTCATTATTCCTGATGCGCCTTTTAAAACTAATTTACTTATTGCCTCTATATCATCGGACATATCAAGACATCTATTAATAAATGTATATGAATATTCAGTTGGCGGATATTTTTTGCCTACGATTTTCACGCTCAACTCATTCAATATTTTGTTTACTGCTTCACCTCTTGTAACATCAAAGATTTGTTTATTGAGATCTGTTATATTTAAAGTACTCTTATAATCAATAAGAACTTTTGCAAATTTCGGTGTAACAGGTATAACTGCCTCAGGATTATTTATAGATATAGTAACTGATAAAAAATCTTTACTTTCGATTATATCTCTATTTTTTAATGACCAAATAAAACCTCGAGTTAATCCAGTAAACACAAAAAAACCGAGTAGTAACCTTTCTTTTATATCCTCATGTTCATTAAATACAAATTCCTTAAATTTTTTCACGTGTTCTTCAGAAATGTATTGATATTTCATCGCATTAAGTACTGGGGGGTTCACTTTGGACATTACATCTTGAGTTTTTTTCTCAATATAAGTAAACTCAAAAAATTTCTTTAAACCGTAATATTGATTGACTCTATCACTTGTTAAATGTTCATACAAATAAGTATTTATGTCCTTATAGGTAATTGCATCTAATGGTACATCCTCATCTAAAAACCCATTAAAAAATTTAAGTACTTTCGGAGTGTAAAATTCAGCGTTATTCAATCGCTTCCCTAGTTTACCAATTAAATCTCTTACTTTATCAATTTCACAATACATAATTGCCCTCCACAATAATATTGAAATTTTTAATTTATATAATATCTTTAGTCTATTCTACTATATTTTTCATTTAATTGTTAATATTTTACTCTAAGCATTTTCTATAATAATAGAAAAGTAAGAACAACTATTTCAAAACGAAGTGATCCTTACTTTGTATTTTATAATTCAGTTTTCTTAATTCTTACAAACCCTTTATAAGCAGCAACATTACCACCGATCCATACGCCACCACGGAAGTAAATTTGGCCAGACTTGAATTTGAAGTCTCTTGATTCTTCAAAAACAACTGGTCAGAAATAAGGCATCTCATAGGCAGCTGGCTTACCGTAAGCCATACAGTATGTACATGCACATGCGATGTTGATGATATACGAAACAGCATAACTGCTATCACTGCTAATTGTGCCTGTGTTTCCGTTTTTATCGAGTGTGATGTTATACACCCTCTTACCAAGTCCATCTCGCAATGAAGCAAATGCAGCGAGATATTCCTTATTCAGAAACAAATATGCGCCGCCTTCAACATTCTCACTCCGACCGTAACCAAATACCATTTTATCCATTGTTTCAGCGTCAATAACGGAAATTTCTATATTAGATTCAAGCGGAATGACATTGACTGGAGCTTTGAAGATACCTGTGATTTGGTTTGCCCCACCTAAACCGACAATGATTTGTTTTGCTATTTTTTTTCGTATTGCAATTTGCATATTGTCTCTTACCATTCCTTGATAAATCGTATCAGGAAGCTTAGCAGCTTCATCAGACAATTCGCAATAAGATGTTATTTTGGCTTTCCCAATATTAACAAAGTCCGTTGATGGCTCTGCATCTTCATAATCATCTGTTTCTGCGGTGTAATCTCCCTCACCATGCTCAATGACAAATCCTTTTTTTGTATGCTTCACCGCCAACAAGTGGGACGCTTCTAAAAACATCAATAATGGAGCTAACTACATTAAACGCTGTATTAAGAAAACTGAATGTGTGAGTTGGAACAACTAGATTACCTCTTCCAATCGTCACAGCTCGCAACGAAAGTTCTAAGACTGTTTTAATCCCTTTGCTTCTTCCATTTTTGAACGTGCTTCAGTTGTTTTTATTTCTGCATTTAGTGTAAGAGCTTCTTCCAACAATACCGAAAATTTTTTACACATTTCCCGTTCTCTTTCATCTATGTTAATAAACTTCCATTGTTTTTAATTGTGTTTCAATTTGTTTTCATTTGTTGCCATATCATCTATGGGGACATTTTTGCATTTGAGAGAGACGTGGTCTATTTCGTCAAAAAATTTTATCTGATACATGGGGGGATAAAAAAAGCAAGCACATTGAGTGCTTGCTTTTACTTTTCAGTGCCCAGTGTTTTAATACTAGGTTTCTTGATATCATTTATATCTGATTGCAATTCTTCCAAATTTTCTTTTACTTGCTTTATTTTCTCCTCTTTTAAATAATCAATTTGACGCTCACACCATAGTTCAGCCAACTCTTTTAGATTATTATAATTTCCAGGGTCATCTTTTGTTAAAATGCAGATATAAGGATAATAAATTCTAATTGCAGTAGCAAATGAAACACCTATCGATGAAAAAGCTACTTCTTCATTTGCAATTTTTTTTGTAAAGTAAATAGAGAATGCTTCTAAGGTATTACAATAATCTATTATTTCATCATATAATTTTTCTAATTCATCTTTTCTTGTTTGTACCATAGACCTTGAAACAGTTTTTATATAAGTTTCATACTTAAAGTCAGATACAGGATGATCTTCTTCAATGATAAAATTATACTTTTCCATTTTTTCATATGTGTCATTGTATAAGGGCATAACGCTATTAAGATATTCTTTTACCTGCTCACTTGCTAAGATAATAGATTCTCTCTCTGATCGTATGTATATATCATTCTTGGATACTTTTATTTGTCGTAATCCGTAGAATGCTATTCCTGCAAGTAATGGACCCCCAGTAATAAAATATGCTGTTTCCAAAATATCTCTTAATTCCATGATTTTACTCCTTTTTCTTTAATATTCTTAAAAGAGTATATAATGAAACATGAAAACCAATCAAGTGAAGATCATTTTTCGCGCCAAACCCTCCATCCTCTCGTGCAGTCTTAGCATCATGGCATGGCTTAACATAGTGCCTGACAGTTATCACGTTGCCAGAACAACACCTTGTCGCCCTTTTTAGGCTCTATAGGTTTAAGAGGACGTTTAGAAAATGAGTTACACCTATCCTCAATATGTTCATCTCAACGGTTAAAGGCAGAATTACGATGGTTTCTTATAATGAATTTTTATAGTCTAAATACACGACATTAGAAATGTGTACGGCTTTAGTTTTATTCATAATTTCAATTTATTTGTCCAAACGTTATTTTATTACCTTCATGCTTCTGTTTACTCTTTATTTCCTCATTTTCATGATTCTGATGATTGCGATCCAGATTCACAAATTTATTGAAATTGTTAAAGAAAATCAGTTCTACTGCTCCAATTGGTCCGTTACGCTGCTTAGCTATTATAATCTCGATAATGTTCTTTTTTTCAGACTCTTTTTCGTAGTAATCATCGATATAGAAATGAGACTATATCCGCATCTTGCTCTATAGATCCTGACTCTCTAAGATCAGAAATCATCGGTCGCTTGTCCTGATGTTGTTCTACTCCACGACCCATTTGTGATAAAGCAATACCTAGTTGATGAAAGCGAAGAGGATTCTTGTAACTTTTGGAAAAGCATGAAATGAGAATATTCCTTGATTATGCTAATGAAAAATGTTCTATACGTGATTATCTAATGTTTCATATGATGATATATACAGGAGTACGTAAAGGAGAAATAATCGCCTTGCATTGGAGTGACATTAACTTCGATTCTAAGACGCTCAACCTTAACAAGACACTATTTCAAAAAAATGGTGTATTCTTGTCTCTAACCTCTTAGACGAAGGCATTTAGACGTATCATAAGCTTAGACACTACTTCCCTTGCTTTGCTAAAGAAACATTACACTGAAATCAAGAAAAAAAAACTACAAGAGCTTAATCCAGTACAAATAGATATGATCTTCACTCGCGAGGATGGAACACCGCTTAGGCTTGCATATCCAATCGATAAGTTAGAAGAGCTACTACGCCACCTCAACATTAAGCAAATAACCGTGCATGGTCTGAGACATATACAACTTCCCTGCTCTTTAAAGCTGATGCAAGTATAAAAGAAGTACAGGAGCGCTTAGGACATTCAGATATGAACATGACAATGAACATCTATACTCACATAACTAAGACGATAAAAGAAAAAACTGCAGCTAAATTCGAGAAATTCATGGAGATGTGACCTCATTTTGATATGGTCATGAGCATTTTCAAGACAACAAAAAAGCTCTCAAGCAGCAATGCTTGAGAGCTTTTTCCATAAATATTAACGTTTTGAGAACTGAGGCGCACGACGAGCCGCTTTAAGACCGTATTTTTTACGCTCTTTCATACGAGGGTCACGTGTTAAGAAGCCTGCACGTTTCAAAGATGGGCGTAGTTCAGCGTCTACTTTAAGTAGAGCACGAGAGATACCATGACGGATTGCTCCCGCTTGACCTGACATACCACCACCATGAGTTAATACTAGTACATCGTATTTTTCCAATGTATCAGTTAAGTTCAATGGTTGTTTAACGATCAGTTTAAGAGTTTCTAAACCGAAATACTCGTTAATGTCGCGTTTGTTGATAATGATTCGTCCTTCACCCGGCACAAGACGTACGCGTGCAACAGAGTGCTTACGACGACCAGTTCCATAGTATTGCACTTGAGCCATGAAACATGTCCTCCTCTTTATTACCCGCGAAGTTCGTAAACTTCAGGGTTTTGTGCTTGATGTGGATGTTCCGCACCTGCGTATACTTTAAGTTTTAATTTCATTTTGTTACCAAGACGATTCTTAGGTAACATACCGTGTACTGCTAATTCCATCATACGTTCAGGTTTTTTAGCAAGCATTTCTCCAGCTGGTGTTACTTTAAGTCCACCAGAGTACATAGAGTGACGGTAGTATTTCTTGTCAGCCAATTTATTACCAGTTAATACGATTTTGTCAGCATTGATAATGATAACGAAATCTCCAGTGTCAAGATGTGGCGTGAACTGAGGCTTATGTTTACCGCGAATTAGCGCTGCTGCTTCGCTGGCAAGACGACCAAGAGTTTTTCCCTCAGCGTCAATCAGAAGCCATTTACGTTCAACTTCATTAGCCTTAGCCATATAAGTGGTACGCATGGATGTTCCTCCTTGATTCAAATACATTCTTCTTTTTTATAACAACGGAATCGTGTGATTCTTCATTCACTGTTGAAAATTCAGTCGTACTTCTCAGTCGGGGCTGTGGGAGAGCCACTAAGAAAGCACAAAATATATTGTACTATAAGCCCATTGAATAATCAAGTGCTTTTCGCTTAGCAAGCGCGATATTATCGCAATTTTCTCACTACATTTAGACTGTAAACATTTCCAATAAAAGTTAGACTTAACGTGGATACTATTGTGTAATAGTCATGCATTTTAGGTCAATACTACTAAGAAAATAAACGTCTAATCGACTGATCATAAGAGATTTTTCAAGAACGAAGAATTAAGCGGTCCTTTTGTCAGTGGGGCTGGTTGAACAACTAGTTGACATAATCTAGCATATCATCATACAACGAAGTTCCAACTATTGATAGAATAACGTTTGTTATTACCATCAATTACTATACATCAAGTTGAATAATAATGATCACTAAAGATTCATTCGTTATTCTGGCTTGCTATGCATCCGTGTCAACTTCAATCTCACGTTAACCGTAGTAGATTAGAGGTTGTACGTCACTAGTTAAAGTTATTGTACACTCTACTAGTTAATCTGTATAGCACACATCTTTTAGCAATAGTCCGATTGGTAACGCCGTTGGGCCTGCGAGACTTCTCTCACAACCTGCTAATATAGCTACCATATCTTCTGGATTACGTTTGCCATGTCCGATCTTAAGGAGAGTTCCTACAATGATACGAACCATATTATACGTAAATCCATTACCAGTAAGTTCTATATGAATAAATGGTCCATCTTCCACTAACTTAGCTTCGTAAATCGTACGAACATGATGCGGCTTAACCGATCGTGTTGACGTAAATGAAGTAAAGTCATGTGTACCAACAATATAAGATAATGCTTGTCTCATCTTGTCACTATGAAGTGGCACTGGGACATGCAATCGATATTGTCGCCCGAAAAGATCAGGAAACTTTCCATTGTCGATGCTATAACGATACGTTTTACGTTTTACCATATGCCTAGCATGAAAATCAAGCGGCATTTCCTTAGCTTCTAGAATAATAATATCATCTGGAAGTTTCGTGTTAAGTGCAATCGCAAATCGATCGATCGGAATTTGTGATTCGGTAAGAAAATGAAAAACTTGTCCGCGAGCATGTACACCTGCATCAGTTCGACCTGAAGCATGAATATCAATATCTTCCCTCGTTAGAATATTCAGTACTCGCTCGATCTCACCTTGCACTGTTCTACCTTTGGGTTGATTCTGAAATCCATTAAAATCAGTTCCATCATAACTAACCTTCATACATATATTTCGCATATAGTATCTCATCCACTTCCTAAATCTGCTTGCTAATTTCGATGCTTACAATGAAGGTTCAAAAAGTGGGCTTTAAGAACCGAGAAGATGGAGTGCTACTTGAGAAAGACGGAAGCGCAAGTGTACGTTATTGGCACACGCGAACCTACAATGTTTCTACAAGAAACATACATCGGAAGCTTACGCTATACTTTCCAAGTTCACTTCATATTCGATGCGAGTATGCTACAAAGCATTTGCATCGTTATCAAAGTCCACCTTTTGAACTACCTCAACCTCGCAAAAAAAGGTGGCCTCGTAAGGTCCACCCTCTTATCTACTAGCCACGGTCAACTAATTCTAAGTAAACCATAGGTGCAGCGTCACCACGACGAGGTCCTAATTTAAGAATACGTGTGTATCCACCGTTACGCTCTGTATAACGAGGTGCCAATTCAGAGAAAAGCTTTTGAATAGCATCCTTCTCACCGTCAACAGTTTCACGACGAACATAAGCAGCTACTTGACGACGCGCATGAAGGTCACCCTTCTTCGCTTTCGTAATTAGTTTTTCAGCGATTGAACGAACTTCTTTCGCTTTAGCCTCAGTTGTTTGGATACGCTCATATAGGAACAAGTCAGTTACAAGATCACGGAAAAGAGCTTTACGTGCACTTGCATCACGACCTAATTTTTGATATGCCATTTTGATTTCCCCTCCCTTGCTGTTTTCTTCACTTTAATAGTTAAGAGTAACAACTACTCATCCATGCGCAAGCCAAGACCTAGCTCTTCAAGCTTCTCTTGAACTTCTTCTAAAGATTTGCGACCAAGGTTACGCACCTTCATCATATCTTCTTCCGATTTCGTGATTAGCTCTTGAACAGTGTTGATACCTGCACGTTTCAAACAGTTGTAAGAACGAACAGAAAGATCAAGCTCTTCGATAGTCATCTCAAGCACTTTTTCTTTCTTATCTTCTTCTTTCTCAACCATGATTTCCGCATCTTTGGCTTCATCCGTTAATCCAACGAACAAGTCCAAGTGCTCTGTCAATATTTTAGCTCCAAGGCTTACAGCCTCTTCTGGACGAATACTGCCGTCAGTCCAAACTTCAAGCGTTAGCTTGTCATAGTTTGTAACTTGACCTACGCGAGTATTCTCTACGCTATAATTAACACGAGTAATGGGCGTGTAGATTGAATCTACAGGAATAACACCTATCGGTTGATCATCGCTCTTGTTCCGGTCTGCTTGCACATAACCACGTCCGCGGTTAGCGAAAATTCTCATATGCAAACGAGCACCAGATGCCAAAGTCGCAATGTGAAGATCAGGGCTCAAAATCTCGACATCGCTATCAGCACGAATATCACCAGCTGTAACGATACCTTCACCGTCAGCATCAATTTCCAATACCTTTTCTTCATCCGAATGGATTTTTAGCGAGAGTCCTTTCAAATTCAGGATGATTTCAGTTACATCTTCAATCACTCCTGGAACTGTAGAAAACTCATGCAGAACACCGTCGATTTGAACGGATGTTACTGCCGCGCCAGGCAAAGAAGATAACAAAATTCGACGAAGCGAATTTCCCAGCGTAGTGCCGTATCCGCGTTCAAGCGGCTCAACAACGAATTTACCATAAGTGCCTCCGTCGCTTAATTCTACGGTTTCGATTTTCGGCTTTTCGATCTCAATCACTAATAGTACCCTCCTTCAAACGTCGCTCCGTTACCTAAGTCGTTATTATGTCAAACCTCGTAGTATGCCAAACCTTCACAACCATTATTCACAGATTGTTTCCATTTGATACCACCAAGTCTACAAATTATACGCGACGACGTTTTGGTGGACGGCATCCGTTATGCGGAACTGGTGTAACGTCCTTGATCAAGTTAACTTCCAAGCCAGCAGCTTGAAGCGAGCGGATAGCTGCTTCACGACCTGCACCAGGACCTTTAACCATAACCTCAACCGTTCTCATACCATGCTCCATTGCAGCTTTAGCAGCAGATTCAGCAGCCATTTGAGCTGCGAAAGGTGTACTCTTACGAGAACCTTTGAAGCCCATACCACCAGCACTTGCCCAAGAGATCGCATTACCATGTGGATCTGTGATCGTTACAATAGTATTGTTGAATGTGGAACGGATATGTGCAACGCCAGTATCGATATTTTTACGATCACGACGCTTAGTACGAACGACTTTTTTAGCTTTAGCCATTATCGTTTATCCTCCCTTCTTATTTCTTCTTGTTAGCTACAGTACGACGAGGACCTTTACGTGTACGAGCATTAGTTTTAGTACGTTGACCACGAACTGGAAGACCACGACGGTGACGAAGACCACGGTAGCAACCAATTTCAGTAAGACGTTTAATGTTAAGAGAAATTTCACGACGCAAGTCGCCTTCTACTTTAACTGCTTTGTCGATTTCATCACGAATCAGACCAAGCTCATCTTCTGTCAAATCGCGAACACGAGTGTCCGGATTAACACCAGTAGATGCTAGAACTTTTTTAGAAGTCGTTCTGCCGATACCAAAAATGTACGTCAGAGAGATCTCAACGCGTTTGTCACGCGGAATATCTACGCCAGCTATACGTGCCATTGATTAGTTTCCTCCTCCTTTTATCCTTGTTTTTGTTTGTGTCTCGGATTTTCACAAATGACCATTACATTGCCTTTACGACGAATGACTTTGCATTTCTCGCAAATCGGCTTTACCGAAGGTCTAACCTTCATTGTGATTACCTCCCGAATCTTTCGTAACATAGACTACGCGAGTCTATTT
This sequence comes from Candidatus Pristimantibacillus lignocellulolyticus, assembly GCA_023639215.1. Classification (NCBI taxonomy): domain Bacteria; kingdom Bacillati; phylum Bacillota; class Bacilli; order Caryophanales; family Paenibacillaceae; genus Pristimantibacillus (SeqCode); species Pristimantibacillus lignocellulolyticus (SeqCode). The sequence goes on along the minus strand of CP097899.1, from coordinate 1,964,115 downwards.
ACGATAGGTGATACGCCCTCTTGATAAATCATAAGGCGATAACTGAATAACAACTTTGTCTCCAGTTAGAATGCGAATAAAGTGCATTCTTAATTTACCAGATACATGAGCAAGAATTTGATGTCCGTTCTCAAGCTCAACCTTAAACATAGCATTAGGCAATGGTTCGATTATCGTGCCCTCAACTTCAATTACATCTTCTTTAGCCATATTAACTCTCCTTTCCATGTCCATACTTCTCTATGAAATAACGTAACTTTGCATTAGTAACTTTTCCTGATTCCTGCAAGCTGATTGCGACCTCTTGACTTATGAATGGTAGCAGCTCGAGATGCAGAACGTTTTTTTTCTTTGGCTGATCGAATTTGCGCTTTCTACCATCTGCAATATTCACGAAGCGCTCATCGAGTACTTCAATTACAATAGCATAACGTTCTTCGTCTTTACCTCTGAGTACTTTGATTAATTGTCCGATTTGTACTGGCTTCATCATCGTTACCTCTAATTCTGCTCAGGCATTTTGGTCAATATCTCAAATCCGTCCTCCGTTACAGCAACTGTATGCTCAAAATGAGCACACCAGGAACCGTCCCGAGTTACAACTGTCCAATTGTCTTCGAGTGTCCGAACGTATCGTTCACCCATATTAACCATGGGTTCAATAGCTAGCACCATACCCGGCTTTAGCCGCGGACCACGATCAGGAATACCGTAGTTTGGTATTTTCGGATCTTCATGAAGTTCCTTACCAACACCGTGTCCTACATATTCTCTAACGACGGAATATCCCGCTGCTTCGATTACCCTCTGGATGGCGTGTGATATCGTATAAAGTCTAACATCTGGTTGTACAAGTGATATTCCCGCATACAGCGATTGTTCACCTATAGTCAGTAATTGTTGTACTTCTGGTGTTACTGATCCGACCGGGTAGGTCCAAGCAGAATCACCATGGTACCCTTCATACTGAGCGCCAATATCAAGACTAATTATATCACCCTCGTTCAACTTACGCGAACCTGGGAAACCATGCACTAGTTCGTCATTTACTGAAGCACATACGCTGGATGGGAAACCATTATAACCTTTAAATGATGGAATTGCACCTTGACTTTGAATGTAGCCCTCAGCAATAGCATCGAGTTCACCCGTCGTAATACCTGGTTCAATTGCTTGAACCATTAATTGATGAGTCTTGGCAACAATTCGCCCTGCTTCTCTCATTAATTGCAGTTCCGAATCGGATTTGCAAATGATCATTACAAGGAACCTCTTAAAGTTGAAATGATCTCAGCTGTAACAAGATTGATATCTCGTTCACCGTCAACCTCACGTAGTGTACCTTTTTCACTATAGAAGTTCAACAAAGGAGCTGTTTTGGATGTATACTCATCCAGGCGAGTTCCCACTTTTTCTTCTGTATCATCTGAACGTTGATACAGCTCTCCAGCGTCTTTATCGCATACGCCATCGACTTTTGGAGGGTTGAACATTACGTGATAAGTAGCTCCGCAAGATTTGCAGATGCGACGTCCAGTTAGACGAGCTAATAGTAGGTTGCGATCTACACTCAAGTTAACAACATGATCAATCGTACGGCCAAGCTCTTGCAACATGCCATCAAGTGCTTCAGCTTGTTGCAAAGTACGAGGAAAGCCATCAAGTAGAAAGCCGTTTTGGCAATCAGCTTGTGCTAATCTTTCCTTCACAATGCCGTTAGTAATCTCGTCAGGAACGAGTAAACCTTGATCGATATATTCTTTCGCTTTCAGACCAATTGGAGTACTTTGTTTCATCGCTAGACGAAAAGCATCCCCAGTGGAAATATGCGGAATATTAAATTCTTCAACGATTCTCTCCGCTTGCGTTCCTTTACCGGCTCCCGGAGGACCCATAAATAGAATATTCATTATTAAGTTCCTCACTTTTAAGCACAATAGGTCCTTTAGGGCACCGCTTAGCTTAATTGCCAAGGCGGCAACCCGTTATTGAACCTGTTGTTATTTATTGATAAAGCCTTTGTAGTGGCGTTTGATCAATTGGCTTTCAATTTGCTTCATCGTATCAAGTGCAACACCGACAACGATTAGCAATGAAGTACCACCAAGCTGTACGGAGGTCGGCAATCCTGCAAGTGATCCGAAGAGCACTGGGAATAGTGAAATAACCGCTAAGAATGTTGCTCCTGCCAAAGTAATTCTAGTTAAAACACGAGTCAAGTAAGATGATGTTGGTTTGCCAGGACGAATACCCGGGATGTAACCACCATTTTTCTTCATTTGATCTGCCATTTGAACCGGATTAATTTGTACGAATGTGTAGAAGAATGTGAAACCGACGATTAATAGAACATACAATACCATACCTAGTGGTGCATCATAGCTCATATTTTCGATAGTCCATTTAGCCCACACTTTATCTGCAAAGAAGTTCGCAATTGTAGTTGGGAACGTCAGTAAAGAAATAGCGAAGATTACTGGAATTACACCGGCGCCGTTCACTTTCATAGGAATATGAGTGGATTGACCACCATACATCTTACGACCTACTACGCGTTTCGCGTATTGAACAGGAATTTTACGAATACCTTGCTGAATAAAGATAACTCCAACGATCATTAGTATTACTACTAATAAGATTAGAATAACTTTAATATAATTCATGAAAGTTGCATCAGTAGCAAGTTCACTTACATAAATTGTACGAATGTGACCTGGTAAACCAGCTACAATCGCAGCAAAGATAATGATAGAGATACCGTTACCGATACCCTTCTCTGTAATTTGCTCACCTAACCACATTAAGAATGCAGTACCTGCAGTCAAAATAATAGCTATAACTAAGTAATCTACAAAGTTTGCATTATGAATGATCTCAATGCCATACATGTTGTTGAAACCAATAGCTGTAGCTAGACCTTGTATTAGACCTAGAATAACTGTACCGTAACGAGTGACTTGGGCAGATTTTTTCTTACCCTCTTCACCTTGTTTCGCCCACTCAGCAAATTTTGGAATAACATCCATAGATAACAACTGAACGATAATCGAAGCAGTGATGTATGGTGTAATACCAATTGCAAAGATAGAGAAGTTGAACAAAGCTCCACCTGAGAACGTATTAAGCAGACCCATCAAGCCTTCGCCTGTAGAACCAGCTGCTTTCAACGTTTCAGTATCAACGCCCGGTACCGGAATGAAGGCACCAATACGATAAATCAATAGTACAAATAGTGTGAACAGGATCCTTCTACGAAGATCCTGCACTTTCCATATATTGGACACGGTCGTAAACATTAGATCACCTCGGTTTTACCGCCGGCAGCCTGGATTTTCTCCACCGCAGATTGAGAGAACTTGTTAGCTTTCACTGTAAGTCCTACGTTCAATTCACCATTACCCAAGACTTTAATTCCTGCTAGCGTATTTTTAATAACGCCTTTTTCAAGAAGAACTTCTGGAGTGATTTCTGTACCTGCGTCAAAGCTGTTCAAATCTTGAATGTTAACAATCGCATATTCTTTACGGAACGGGTTGTTAAATCCGCGTTTCGGTAAACGGCGATAAAGTGGGTTTTGACCACCCTCGAAACCAGGACGAACACCGCCGCCGGAACGAGCATTTTGACCTTTATGACCTTTACCTGCTGTTTTACCAGTACCTGAACCGATACCACGACCTTTACGCTTTGGCGTAAACGTGGAACCAGCAGCTGGTGCTAAATCATGTAATTTCATCGTTCGTGCACCTCCTTATATATTTCGTAACAGTATCTGTACCAAGCTATTAGTTAAAATTATACTTCTTCAACTTTAACCAAGTGGCTAACATGATGTACCATGCCGCGAATAGCTGGGCTGTCGTTAAGAACGACCGATTGACGAATTTTGCGAAGGCCGAGCGATTGAACTGTTGCACGTTGTTTCTCGTTGCGGCCAATCAAACTGCGAACGAGGGTGATTTGCAATTTTGCCATCGATTTTCCCTCCTTAACCTAGTAGCTCTTCAACAGTTTTTCCACGAAGTTTAGCAACATCTTCAGCACGTTTTAGACGAGAAAGACCTTCCAAAGTCGCGTTCACCATATTCAGGGAGTTTGAAGAACCAAGTGATTTAGTTAAAATATTACCAACGCCAGCTAGCTCTAGTACTGCACGTACTGGACCACCAGCGATAACTCCTGTACCTTCAGATGCCGGTTTCAAAAGAACTTTACCAGCTCCGAAACGACCTTCAATTAGGTGAGGAATTGTTGTTCCTACAAGTGGTACAAGGATAAGGTTTTTCTTAGCATCTTCAATACCTTTGCGAATTGCATCAGGTACTTCGCCTGCTTTACCAATCCCTGCGCCAACGTAGCCTTTTCCGTCGCCTACAACTACAAGTGCACTAAAGCTGAAACGGCGTCCGCCTTTTACAACTTTTGATACACGGTTAATGTGAACTACTTTTTCAGATAGTTCTAACGTATTAGGATCTACACGCAAGTCGTTTACCTCCTTATTGATTGATTAGAATTTCAAGCCAGCTTCGCGAGCCGCTGTAGCTAGTGCTTGAATTCTTCCGTGATATAAGTATCCGCCACGGTCAAATACTACTTCTTGAACACCTTTATCTAGAGCACGTTTTGCAATCAAATCGCCAACTTTAGTTGCAGATTCAACATTACCACCGTTACCGATAGCAGATGCTAGATCTTTATCTTTAGTAGAAGCGGACACGATTGTCACACCAGCTACATCATCGATTAGTTGAGCATAAATGTGCTTAGAAGAACGGAACACAGACAAACGAGGACGTGCTGCTGTTCCATTGATTTTTTTACGAACGCGGAAACGTCTTTTCAGACGAGCCTTGTTTTTATCAGCTTTAGTAATCATGCAGGTACACTCCTTTCCATAGCCTTAAGACGCAAGTATAAGCGAGCTATAAAGCCGCTTATTTCTTCTTACCGGCTTTACCTTCTTTACGGATAATGCGCTCACCTTCGTACTTGATACCTTTACCTTTATATGGCTCAGGTAGACGTACAGAACGAATTTGTGCAGCGATTTGACCTACACGCTCTTTATCAATACCGTTAACGGTAATTTTAGTTGTACCAACAACCTCGAAATCAATACCGCTCTCAGGAGCGATTTCAACCGGGTGAGAGTAACCAACGTTTAATGTGATTTTATCGCCGTTTTTAATAACACGGTAGCCGACACCAACAAGTTCAAGATTTTTCTTGAAACCGTCAGTAACGCCGCTAACCATATTAGCAACAACAGAACGAGTAGTTCCGTGTAGAGAACGGTGAAGTTTGTTATCGGAAGGACGCTCGATCACGATTTCTGTTTCAGAAATGTTCACGATCATATCACTATGAAGTGTACGAGAAAGAGTTCCTTTAGGTCCTTTAACTGTAATAACTGAGTTATCAAAAGTAACAGCAACACCTGCTGGTACTGCAATAGCTTTACGACCAATACGGGACATTGTTACACCTCCTGTCTTCGTTACTTATATTACCATACGTAGCAGACAACTTCGCCGCCAGCTTTCGCTTGACGAGCTTCTTTATCTGTCATTACACCTTTAGACGTTGAAATAATTGCAATTCCAAGTCCACCAAGTACGCGTGGGATTTCAGTAGATTTTGTGTAAACACGTAGACCTGGCTTAGAAATACGTTTAAGACCAGTAATTACGCGCTCTTGGCTTTGACCGTATTTCAAGAAAATACGAATCATACCTTGTTTGTTATCCTCGATGTATTCTGCATCACGGATAAATCCTTCACGCTTCAGAATTTCAGCGATATCTTTCTTCACTTTTGAAGCGGGCATTTCTACAGTTTCGTGACGAACCACATTCGCGTTACGAATACGTGTCAACATATCTGCAATCGGATCAGACATAACCATTAGTGTGAACCTCCTTCCCGAACTAGGCTGATTACCAGCTTGCTTTTTTAACGCCAGGAATCTGGCCCATATGTGCTAACTCGCGGAAACAAATCCGGCAAATTTTGAATTTTTGTAAAACTGAGTGCGGACGACCACAACGTTCACAGCGTGTATAAGCACGAACTTTGAACTTAGGTGCGCGTTGTTGTTTCACTTTCATCGAAGTTTTTGCCACTGGGTATTACACCTCCTAGTAGTGGATTACTTCGCGAATGGCATACCCATTTGGGTTAGCAATTCACGAGATTCTTCGTCTGTCTTAGCTGTTGTAACGATGACGATATCCATACCACGTGTTTTATCAACTTTATCATACTCGATCTCCGGGAAGATAAGTTGTTCTTTCAAACCAAGTGTGTAGTTACCACGACCGTCGAAAGCTTTAGTTGATACACCTTGGAAGTCACGTACACGCGGCAACGAGATGTTAAACAATTTATCAAGGAAATGGTACATACGCTCACCACGTAGTGTAACTTTAACCCCGATAGGCATTTGCTCACGAAGTTTGAATCCAGCGATGGATTTCTTCGCACGCGTTACAACCGGTTTTTGACCGGCAATGATTTGCATTTCTTCAAGTGCAACATCAAGAATTTTGGAGTTAGAAACTGCTTCACCAACACCCATATTAATTACTACCTTCTCGATTTTTGGAACTTGCATCACTGAAGTATAGTTGAACTTCTGCATCAAAGCAGGAGTGATTTCATTAAGAAAGCGACCTTTCAGTCTTGCTGTCATTAGTCATGGACCTCCTTTCGTACATAACGATTAGTCAATCACTGCTCCGGAACGCTTAGCGATCCGAACCTTTTTACCGTTATCAAGCACTTTATATCCGATACGCGTTACTTGTCCGCTCTTAGGATCTACGTGCATAACATTGGAAACGTGAATTGCTGCTTCTTGCTCAATAATTCCACCTTGTGGATTAGACTGTGATGGACGAGCATGTTTTTTAACAATATTGACACCTTCAACAAGAACACGGTTTTGACGAGGATAAGCTGCGATTACGCGGCCTTTTTTACCTTTGTCTTTCCCAGAAATAACGATGACAGTGTCATCCTTTTTCACATGAAGCTTGTTGTTATGGGATTCCAATAATTTTTTCACTCTTGGCATTTATTACACCTCCTGCGCATTTCGCTTTCAGGGTTATATAAACCGAACTTTAATTAGATAACTTCTGGAGCTAGAGATACGATCTTCATGAAGTCTTTATCACGAAGTTCACGAGCAACTGGTCCAAAGATACGAGTACCACGTGGGCTCTTGTCATCTTTAACAACTACAGCAGCATTTTCATCAAATGCGATGTAAGAACCATCTTTACGACGTACGGAACGCTTTGTACGAACGATAACAGCTTTAACTACATCACCTTTTTTGACAACGCCCCCTGGTGTTGCTTGTTTAACAGAACACACGATCAAATCGCCAATTGCACCAACACGGCGTCCAGTACCACCAAGTACACGGATACACATAACTTCTTTTGCACCAGAGTTGTCAGCAACTCTAAGTCGCGTAAACGGTTGAATCATTTCAACGTCCTCCTTTCAAGAAAAGTGCTTTTCTTACACACGTTCATTAAAGAATGACAGCTGCTTCAACAATTTCGACCAGTCTGAAGCGCTTGTCTTTAGATAGTGGACGAGTCTCCATGATTTTTACAACATCGCCGATTTTAGCAGTATTGCTCTCATCATGTGCTTTATATTTTTTCGTAGATTTAATACGTTTATGGTACAAGTTGTGCTTTTTGTATGACTCAACAGCAACAATAATTGTTTTGTCCATTTTGTCACTTACCACTTTGCCGATTTCAACTTTACGGGCATTGCGATCGCTCATAGTTGGCCTCCTTCCTGACAGTGATTATGTTATCACTTGGCAAGTTTATTAGCTGCTTATTCCAAGTTCTCTTTGACGAAGAACCGTTTTTGCGCGAGCAATTTCTTTACGCACGTCACGAATACGAGTCGGGTTGTCCAGTTGACCTGTTGCCAATTGGAAACGAAGGTTGAACAGCTCTTCTTTGAAACCAGCGATTTGTTGCTCGATTTCAGTAGATGTTAGGTTGCGAAATTCACTAGCCTTCATTTGCTTCACCACCCACTTCTTCTTCTCGTTTCACGAACTTAGTTTTAACTGGCAACTTGTGAGATGCAAGACGCATAGCTTCGCGAGCTACTTCTTCAGGAACACCAGCTAGCTCAAACATAATTTTGCCTGGCTTAACTACTGCTACCCATTTCTCAACGTTACCTTTACCACTACCCATACGTACCTCTAGAGGCTTTTGAGTAATTGGCTTATCCGGGAAAATTTTGATCCATACTTTACCACCACGTTTGATATAACGAGTCATAGCGATACGAGCCGCTTCAATCTGGCGGTTAGTGATCCATGATGGTTCAAGTGCTTGAAGACCGTATTCACCAAAAGCTAGTGTAGTACCGCCTTTAGCACGACCTTTCATGTGACCACGTTGTTGTTTACGATGTTTTACGCGTTTAGGTACCAACATGATTAGTTGCCTCCTTCCTGTGGAGCTTTCTTCTTAGTCGGAAGGACTTCACCACGGTAGATCCATACTTTGACACCTAGACGACCATAAGTCGTATGTGCTTCTGCTGTACCGTAATCGATGTCAGCACGAAGTGTATGAAGTGGAACAGTGCCTTCGCTATATCCTTCTGAACGAGCAATCTCAGCGCCGCCTAGACGACCAGAAACTGCAGTTTTGATTCCTTTTGCGCCAGAACGCATAGAGCGTTGCATAGCTTGTTTTAGAGCACGACGGAATGATACACGACGCTCTAGTTGTTGAGCAATACTTTCAGCAACAAGGATAGCGTCTAGATCAGCATGCTTGATTTCTGAAATATTGATGTGAACTTTTTTACCTTTAGCGATTTTACCTAGTTGAACACGAAGATTTTCAACTTCTGTTCCGCCTTTACCAATTACCATACCTGGCTTAGCAGTATGAATCGTTACGTTTACGCGATTAGCGGCACGTTCGATTTCAAAGCGAGAAACAGCAGCATCTTTCAACTTGCCTTTAAGGTATTCGCGAATTTTAACGTCTTCCATTAGAAGATCGCCGAAGTCTTTTTCTGCGTACCATCTGGATTCCCAATCACGGATGATCCCGACACGCAAACCATTAGGATTTACCTTTTGACCCACTCGTTATCCCTCCTTATTTTTCAGATACGACCAAAGTGATGTGGCTGGTTCTCTTATTAATTCTACTTGCACGACCCATTGCACGTGGGCGGAAACGTTTCATCGTTGGTCCTTGGTTCGCAAATACTTGCGATACAACCAAATTGTTAACGTCAAGTTGATTATTATGCTCAGCGTTAGCAATTGCAGAGTTTAACAACTTCTCCAAAATTGGGGAAGCAGCTTTAGGCGTGTGACGCAGAATTGCGATTGCTTCGCCAACTTTCTTACCACGGATCAAATCCGCAACTAATTGAGCCTTACGAGGAGCAATACGTACAAATCGTGCATGTGCTTTAGCTTCTGCCATGTGGGAACCTCCTCTCATTCATTAGAAAGTGATCAAGGGCAAATTAACGTCTGCCCGTTTTTTTGTCATCAGACGCATGACCTTTATACGTACGTGTTGGTGCGAATTCGCCTAGTTTGTGACCAACCATATCTTCCGTCACATAAACTGGTACGTGTTTCTTACCATCATATACCGCAAAAGTGTGTCCGATGAATTGTGGGAAAATTGTAGAGCGACGAGACCAAGTTTTAACTACAGTCTTTTTCTCCGCTTCATTCAAAACTTCAACTTTTTTCAAAAGGTGTCCATCAATAAATGGACCTTTTTTCAAACTGCGACCCATGTGAGTTCCTCCCTTCACGTAAGAGCTCTTGCACAACTGAAGTTATGCTGTTTGTATCAAGCTATTATTACTTCGTGCGACCACGAACGATATATTGACTTGATGCTTTTTTCTTCTTGCGTGTTTTGTAACCAAGTGTCGGTTTACCCCATGGAGACAATGGAGATTTACGACCGATAGGAGCACGACCTTCACCACCACCGTGAGGGTGATCATTAGGGTTCATTACTACCCCGCGGACTTGAGGACGTTTGCCCAGCCAACGATTACGACCAGCTTTACCAATTTTGATAAGCTCATGGTCACCATTACCTACACCACCGATAGTAGCACGGCAAGTGTTAAGAATGCGACGAACTTCGCCAGAGTTAAGACGAACTGTTACATAATTTTCTTCTTTACCAAGCAATTGAGCTTCTGTACCAGCAGCACGAACTAATTGTCCGCCTTTACCAGGTTTCAACTCAATGTTGTGGATAACTGTACCAACTGGAATGTTAGCAAGTGGAAGAGCGTTACCGATTTTGATATCAGAACCGATACCAGATTGAACTTGGTCACCAACTTTAAGACCTTTAGGTGCGATAATGTAAGCTTTCGCTCCATCAACATAATGGATTAGCGCAATGTTAGATGTACGGTTTGGATCGTACTCGATTGTTGCAACATTACCAATGATGCCGTCTTTATTACGTTTAAAGTCAATGATACGGTATTTACGTTTATGTCCACCACCGTGGTGACGAACTGTAATTTTACCTTGATTGTTACGACCAGCTTTTTTGAAAAGCGGCGCAAGCAATGATTTCTCCGGAGTACTTGTCGTAATTTCTTCGAATGTAGAAACTGACATGTTACGACGAGCAGGAGAGGTCGGTTTGTACTTTTTGATTGGCACTTGTGTTCCCTCCTTTTCTAAACTGACGTTTCAAAGAATTCTAGTTCTTTGCTATCTTGACTTAATTGAACAATAGCTTTTTTCCAATTCGGTCTGTAGCCACTGTATTTACCATAACGTTTCGGTTTACCCGCAACGCGCATAGTGTTAACACTAGTTACTTTAACGTTGAAAATTTGCTCAATAGCAAGTTTAATTTCGGTTTTATTAGCGCGTAAGTCAACTTCAAAAACATAACGTTTTACAGCCATGTAATCGCTCGTACGTTCCGTAATAACCGGGCGCTTAATGATATCGCGAGGATTCTTCATTATGCAAGCACCTCCTGTACTTTCTCTACCGCTTCTTTAGTGATGATCAACTTGTCATAGACAAGAACATCACGAACATTGATGCCATCAGCAGCGACGAATTTAACTCCAGGGATGTTACGAGCAGACAATGCTACGTTATCCTCGTAGTTAGCAGTTACAACCAAAGCTTTACGTTCTACTTTAAGGTTGTTAAGAATGTTTGCGAACTCTTTCGTTTTTGGAGTTGCGAATGCAAGTTGATCCAAAACGATGATGTTTTCTGCAACTACTTTAGAAGAAAGTGCAGATTTGATCGCAAGGCGACGAACTTTTTTAGGAAGTTTGAAGCCGTATGAGCGAGGTGTAGGGCCGAATACAACACCACCACCAACCCATTGTGGAGAGCGGATACTACCTTGACGAGCACGACCTGTACCTTTTTGTTTCCAAGGTTTACGTCCACCGCCGCGTACTTCGGAGCGTCCTTTAGTTTTGTGCGTTCCTTGACGTTCTGCAGCTTGTTGCAGAAGGACAGCACTATGCATAACATGAACATGCGGTTGGATACCGAACACGCTATCAGCTAGTTCTAGTTCGCCAACTTGTGCACCACTCACATTGAATACTGTTACTTTAGGCATTTCTTGTTCCTCCTTTCTTCAACAACAATTAGTTCTTAACCGTTTGTTTAATATTTACAAATCCGTTTTTAGGACCTGGGATAGAACCTTTAATTAGAAGAACGTTACGCTCAGCGTCTACACGAATAACTTCTAATTTTTGAATAGTAACTGTTTCTGTACCCATATGTCCTGGTAGGCGTTTACCTTTCGGTACGCGGTTCGCTTGGATAGAACCCATTGAACCTGGACCACGGTGATAACGAGAACCATGTGACATTGGACCAGTACTTTGACCCCAACGTTTGATTACACCCGCGAATCCTTTACCTTTAGAAATACCTGTTACGTCAACAAATTCGCCTTGTGCGAACAAGTCAGCTGACACGATTTGGCCAACTTCATACTCACCAAGATTAATTCCACGAATTTCGCGAACGTAGCGCTTAGGAGTTGTGTTAGCTTTTTTAGCGTGACCAGCTTCTGGTTTATTGGATCTGCTTTCTTTTTTGTCAGCAAAACCAAGTTGAACAGCTTCATAGCCATCGTTTTCCAAGTCTTTCTTCTGTAAGACTACGCAAGGACCAGCTTCAATTACTGTTACTGGAATTACGTTACCTTCAGGAGTAAATACTTGAGTCATACCAAGTTTTTTACCTAAGATACCTTTCATGTTGACACCTCATTCCTCTCTATACTCGCATTAATTCTTCTTACAGTTTGATTTCGATATCTACACCGGATGGTAGATCCAGACGCATCAATGCATCAACAGTCTGCGGCGTAGGATTCACGATATCGATTAAACGCTTATGAGTGCGTTGCTCGAATTGCTCGCGAGAATCCTTGTACTTATGCACAGCACGTAGAACAGTGATGATTGTTTTTTCCGTTGGTAACGGAATCGGACCGGATACACCTGCACCGGAACGTTTTGCAGTTTCAACAATTTTCTCTGCGGACTGGTCAAGAATTCTATGATCGTATGCTTTCAAACGAATACGAATCTTTTGCTTTGCCATTTTAAGTCCCTCCTTCTATCGCCCAATTTTTTAATCGGACATACTCCGTAAGAAAACCCTACACATGCCCCATGGCAAAGGGGCCGGGTGTGTCGGCAACCTCTCACATCAACGCAACGTCAGACCAACAGTCAATATTATACACGAGTAGGCATATGATTGCAACTAATTTTATACCTTGTACAATAATTGTTTTTTTCGACGTTTTATTCTCTAATTAATAGATCAAAGCGTACGCTTATCATCACTAATAGTTGTTCCATAGAATAGCTTAATGAGTACAAGCGAGCGTTTCGAGTCATCCATTAACCTGAGCACTTGTACTATTATATAAGTTTACACTGCACTTGTCATGTTCCAAATAAAAACAACGAGTTTTCATCTCTGAAAATCGCTGTTTTTGTTTTTGTTTCTTCTATTATATATAGTGATGCATTTCAAACAAAGCGTTAACCAAGAACTACGCGATCATCAGCCATAGCTTTACCGCTTATTTGTTCAAACTCTTTAAGCAAACCTGCAACCGTTAAATCCTCTTTACGCTCCGGATCAACTTGTAATATAATTTGCCCCTTATCCATCATAATCAAGCGATTACCCAGACGAATCGCTTGTTCCATATTATGAGTAACCATTAAAGTAGTCAAGTTTAGTTCTCTTACAATCTTTTCTGTCAAATCCGTTACAAGTTCAGCTCGAGCAGGGTCTAGTGCAGCAGTATGCTCATCCAACAATAATATTTGCGGTCTTGTAAATGTCGCCATCAACAAACTTAATGCTTGTCTCTCCCCGCCCGACAGCATACCAACCTGAGCTGACATACGATTCTCCAGTCCTATGCCAAGGCGAGATAGCTCTTCTTTGAAAATCGTTTTAGTTTTATGTGTTACACCAAAAGTTAATTTTCTTTTTTGACCACGCTTATATGCAATTGCTAAATTCTCTTCAATAGTCATCCTCGGCGCAGTACCCGCCATCGGATCTTGGAACACTCTACCTATCCATTTACTACGAGTATGCTCTGGTAAGTGACTAACATCATTACCATCAATTTGTATTGTTCCGATATCAGGTTTCAAAACTCCCGAAATAATATTCATTAATGTTGATTTACCCGCACCATTACTTCCAATAATTGTAATGAAGTCACCAGCTTTAAGATGAAGGTCCGCTTTAAGTAAGGCTACTTTTTCATCTACAGTTCCAGGATTGAATAACTTGGAAACATCATTAATATTTAGCATTAACTCCCTCCTTACTTGCAGAATTAGTTTCTAAGCTAATCATTACCTCTCGGGCTCGTTTGCGCGAGATTTGTTTTTCTGTCACTGCTGTCTTCACTGTCGGAATAACGAGTGCACATATAATAATAATCGCTGTAATTAGCTTCATATCTTGCGCATCCATACCGGGCACTCGTAGCGCTAGAGCATAGATTATACGATAAATAATAGCTCCAAATAATACAGCTAATGTCGTGCGGAATATCGTTCTCTTACCGAAGATCGCCTCACCTATAATAACAGATGCAAGTCCGATAACAATCATACCCACTCCCATATTTGCATTCGCCTGTTTAGTGGAAAATGCTATCAATGCGCCTGATGTAGCTACCAAAGCATTAGAAAGGGATACACCCAGAATTGTTGTCATATCTGTATTTGCACCAAAGCTTTGAATCATACGTTTGTTATCACCTGTTGCCCGAAGACTTAAGCCAATGTTCGTTTTGAAAAACAAGTCTAAAATAATTTTTACAGCAACTGCTAATATTAAACCGATCAATAAAGCTGGTGCGCCTTTCACAATCATCGGAGCTCCATCAAATAAATTAGCTTCATTACGGAGTGTTAAATTTGGTTTTCCCATAATACGAAGGTTAATAGAATATAGTGCAATCATCATAATAATACCTGATAATAGCCCATTTATTTTTCCTTTCGTATGCAATAAACCTGTCATCAAACCCGCAAGTGCACCACCACAAAATGCACACAGCAACGATAGAACAGGATGTACACCATTTAGTGTCATTACCGTAGCGATGCCTGCACCTGTAGTAAAGCTTCCGTCAACCGTAAGGTCGGGAAAATCAAGTATACGGAAAGTAATAAAAACTCCTAATGCCATTAACGCATACAGCAGTCCACTCTCCACGGCACCAATTAAAGATGTTACCATAATGCTCCTCCTGTCTCTACAAACTATACTGGGGAATCAGCGTCTGATCCCCCAGTATAGTTTTATTCGATATTTTCTATTTAATAGTTCTTACATCCTATTCAAGAATGTTTTGTGCTGGATCTTTAACATAATCTTTCATTGCATCCGTAACTGTAATTCCCATCTCTTGGGCAGCTTTCATATTAAGAATGAAATCAAGCTGTTCTGGTTTACGGACATTCATATCACCAGGTTTTTTACCATCTTTTAAAATTTCAAGCAGCATTTGACCAACTTCGTAGCCATGATCATAATATCTGAAACCAAGCGTTGCAAAAGCGCCTTTCTCAACAGTATCGCGATCGGCAGAGAAGAAAGGAATATCATGCTCGTACGCAACATCAATAATCGCATCTACTGATTCAACAACTGTGTTATCAAGAGTAATATAAATCGCATCTACGCGACCAACTAGCGATTGTGCAGCTTGTTGTACATCAGAACCGTTAACAATTGGCGCTTCTTCCCAACCAATATTATGAGTTGCCAAACGATTTTTGGCTGTTTCAGCCATTACAACAGCATTTGGTTCACTCTTATTAATAACAATGCCTACTTTTTTAACGTTAGGGAACTCTTTTGCAATAAAATCCATTAACGGCTCAATTGCATCTGGGTTTGAATCGGACGCACCAGTTACATTACCACCTGATGCTTCTAGAGTTGGAACAAGCTTAGCATCGATTGGATCAGTAACTGCTGCAAATACAACAGGGATATCAGTAATTTCGTCAACTAAAGAAATCGCATTTGGCGTTGCTATTCCAACAGCAACATCCGGCTTACCAGATTTAATTTTCTGCGATACAGCGGTTAAATTATTAAAATCAGCTTGTGTATTCTGATAATCAATAGTTAAATTTTTTCCTTCCTCAATACCACCGTCTTTTAAAGCAGCAATAATACCGTCACGTACTGCGTCAAGCGATGCGTGTTCTACGAATTGAGAAATAGCAACTTTATATTGCTTATCATCACCATCGATTGTTGTTTCTGTATTATTCGTATTAGAAGAACTATTGTTTGTACTAGTGGAACCAGATGTATTGCTATTACTAGTATCGTTGTTGCCGCATGCTGCAATTACTAACATGATAGTTGCCAAAACAAAACCTAACAATAATTTCTTTTTCATTGAAATGAACCCCCATTGTATTTTTATTTCAGAATAAATATATATCTATTCTTTTCATCATCTTAATGGGACAAGTTTAATACGTCAATACTTCTAAACGATAAAGTATTATCGCACTAAATCTTGAAAGATTAAAAGGTTACTACATCCACAAAAAAAGAAGCCTCCATTTTCATGGAGGCTTCTTTATAAGCAGCTTATGCTGCGAGTTTATTAAGCTTGGATAGATGCAACCGCACCGGCACCAACTGTACGACCACCTTCACGGATTGAGAAGCGAGTACCGTCTTCTACCGCGATTGGAGCGATCAATTCAACTGTTACTTCGATGTTGTCACCAGGCATAACCATTTCAGAACCTTCAGGAAGGTTGATGATACCAGTTACGTCAGTTGTACGGAAGTAGAACTGTGGACGGTAACCAGTGAAGAATGGCTTATGACGGCCACCCTCTTCTTTAGTAAGAACGTAGATTTGAGCTGTGAAGTTAGTATGAGGCTTAACAGAACCTGGTTTAGCCAATACTTGACCGCGCTCGATATCTTTACGATCTACACCACGAAGTAGTGCACCAACGTTGTCCCCTGCTTGAGCATAGTCAAGCAATTTACGGAACATCTCTACGCCTGTTACTACAGACTTACGAGTTTCTTCTTGAAGACCGATAATTTCGATCTCATCACCAACTTTAATTTCTCCACGCTCAACACGACCAGTAGCAACAGTACCACGACCAGTGATTGTGAATACATCCTCAACAGGCATAAGGAATGGTTTGTTAACATCACGTTCCGGAGTTGGAATGTAAGTGTCAACTTGCTCGAACAATTCAATGATTTTAGAAGCCCAAGGACCATCAGTGTTTTGAAGTGCTTCACGAGCAGAACCACGGATGATTGGAGTATCATCACCAGGGAAATCGTATTCGCTAAGAAGGTCACGAACTTCCATTTCTACAAGTTCAAGAAGCTCTTCATCTTCAACCATATCACATTTGTTCAAGAATACTACGATGTAAGGAACACCTACTTGACGAGAAAGCAAGATGTGCTCACGAGTTTGTGGCATAGGACCATCAGTTGCAGATACAACTAGGATAGCTCCGTCCATTTGTGCAGCACCAGTGATCATGTTTTTAACATAATCGGCGTGACCTGGGCAGTCAACGTGTGCATAGTGACGAGTTGGTGTTTCATACTCTACGTGAGAAGTAGAGATTGTGATACCACGCTCGCGCTCTTCTGGAGCTTTATCGATTTGATCAAACGCAATCGCAGCACCACCATATGTTTTAGATAGTACAGTAGTGATTGCAGCTGTAAGAGTAGTTTTACCATGATCGACGTGACCAATAGTACCGATATTTACGTGCGGTTTAGAACGGTCAAATTTAGCTTTTGCCATTGAACTTAATCCTCCTCAATATATCTAATAATTTTTTTATGTGTAAGCCGATATTAGATATTTTATATCTAATTTCGGCTAAAATCAAACTTTTCAAAAGTGAGATTATTCACCTTTGTTTTTTGCAATGATTGCTTCAGCGATTGACTTAGGAACTTCTTCATAGTGAGAAAGCTCCATAGAGAATACGCCACGACCTTGAGTACCAGAACGTAGAGTTGTAGAATAACCAAACATCTCAGACAAAGGCACTTTAGAACGAACAATCTGTGCACCTGAACGCATATCTGATCCTTCAATACGTCCACGACGAGAGCTGATCATACCCATTACATCACCGAAGTATTCTTCAGGAACTGTAACTTCAACTTTCATGATTGGCTCAAGAATAACCGGCATACATTTTTCTTTGGCAGCTTTAAGTGCCATTGAACCTGCGATTTTGAACGCCATCTCAGAAGAATCGACATCATGGTAAGAACCGTCAACAACAGTTGCTTTAACATCAACTAGTGGGTAACCAGCGATAACACCATTTTTCATTGATTCTTCAATACCAGCTTGGATTGGTCCGATATATTCACGAGGAATAGAACCACCCACGACTTTACTTTCAAAGATAAAGCCTGAACCTGGTTCAAGCGGTTCAAATTCAACCCAACAATGACCGAATTGACCTTTACCACCTGATTGACGAACAAACTTACCTTCCACTTTCGCACCTGCTGTGAAAGTCTCACGGTATGCTACTTGAGGAGCACCAACAGTTGTCTCAACTTTGAATTCACGTTTCATACGATCAACTAGGATTTCAAGGTGAAGCTCACCCATACCTGCGATGATTGTTTGGTTCGTTTCTTCGTCAGTGTAAGCACGGAAAGTTGGATCTTCTTCAGCAAGCTTAGAGATTGCAATACCAAGTTTATCTTGGTCAGCTTTCGTCTTAGGCTCGATAGCGATTTGAATAACTGGATCAGGGAAGTTCATGGATTCAAGGATAATTGGTGCCTTTTCATCACATAATGTATCACCAGTCGTAGTATCTTTCAAACCTACAGCTGCTGCAATATCACCAGAGAATACTTCTTGAATCTCTTGACGGCTGTTTGCATGCATTTGTAGTATACGACCAACACGCTCACGTTTGCCTTTTGTAGAGTTCAGCACGTAAGAACCTGATGTAAGAACACCAGAATATACGCGGAAGAACGTCAAACGACCAACATAAGGATCCGTCATAATTTTGAAAGCTAGAGCAGAGAAAGGTTCTGAATCATCAGAAGGACGAGAACTTTCAGTACCATCTTCTAATGTACCTTTAATTGCTTCGATGTCAACTGGAGCAGGTAGGTAATCTACTACTGCATCAAGAACCAATTGAACACCTTTGTTACGGTAAGATGAACCAGCTACTACTGGATAGATTTTAGTTTCGCAAACGCCTTTACGAAGTGCAGCTTTGATTTCTGGAATTGAAATTTCTTCGCCTTCCAAATACTTATCCATCAAAACTTCATCAAGCTCAGAAACTTTTTCTACCAAGATAGCACGCAATTCTTCAACTTGCTCCGCATATTGTGCAGGAACTTCACCAACTACTGGATCTTTACCAAGATCATCAACATAAGTGTAAGACTTACGTTCAATAATATCGATAACACCGATGAAGTCATTTTCAGCACCCATAGGTACTTGAATTGCTACTGCATTAGCTTGTAGACGCTCATTCATGTCCTTAATTACGTTTAGGTAATCAGCACCGATGATGTCCATTTTGTTAACGTAAGCAATACGAGGAACCCCGTATTTATCTGCTTGACGCCAAACTGTTTCAGACTGAGGCTCAACGCCTTCTTTAGCACTGAAAACACCTACAGCTCCGTCCAATACACGAAGAGAACGTTCAACTTCAACCGTGAAGTCTACGTGACCCGGAGTATCGATGATATTGATGCGGTTACCCTTCCAAGCAGCTGTTGTTGCAGCAGAAGTGATCGTGATACCACGCTCTTGCTCTTGCTCCATCCAGTCCATTGTTGCTGCACCTTCATGTACCTCACCAATTTTGTGAGTACGTCCAGTGAAGAACAGGATACGCTCAGTTGTAGTTGTTTTACCCGCATCGATATGCGCCATGATACCGATATTACGTGTATTTTCCAAGGAGAACTCTCTTTTTGCCATCGAATTTTCCTCTTTTCGTGGTTTATCCTACCAACGGTAGTGAGCGAAAGCTTTGTTAGCTTCAGCCATTTTGTGTGTATCTTCGCGTTTCTTCACAGCTGCACCAGTGTTGTTAGATGCATCCATGATTTCAGCCGCCAAACGTTCTTCCATCGTTTTCTCACCGCGGTTACGGGAGTAGTTAACCAACCAACGTAATGCAAGAGCAGTACGACGTTCAGGTTTAACTTCGATAGGCACTTGATAGTTAGCACCACCTACACGGCGAGCTTTAACCTCAAGTACAGGCATGATGTTTTTCATTGCTGCTTCAAAAACTTCCATTGGATCATTTCCAGAACGTTCTTGAACCAATTTGAATGCATCATAAAGAATCGTTTGTGCAGTTCCTCTCTTACCGTCCAACATAATACGGTTGATAAGACGAGTTACCAACTTTGAATTATACAACGGATCTGGTAGCACATCGCGTTTTGTTACAGGACCTTTGCGTGGCATTAGAAGTCCCCCTTTCTTCAATAAATAATTTGTGTTGGTCTAACATTGCTCCGATTAGGAGTTGCCATTATTTTTTAACTTTAGGACGTTTAGTACCATATTTAGAACGAGCTTGCATACGGTTATTTACACCTGCAGTATCAAGCGCACCACGAACGATGTGATAACGAACTCCTGCTAAGTCTTTTACTCGACCACCGCGGATAAGTACCACGCTGTGCTCTTGAAGGTTATGTCCGATACCTGGAATGTACGCTGTAACCTCTACACGGTTAGTAAGACGTACACGGGCATATTTACGAAGCGCGGAGTTCGGCTTCCTTGGAGTCATAGTACCTACACGAGTACAAACACCACGTTTTTGTGGAGATCTAGTTTCAGTAGCTTCACGTTTAAGAGCATTGAAACCTCTTTGCAATGCTGGTGATTTTGATTTAACAACTTTAGCTTGGCGTCCTTTACGAACTAGCTGATTAATTGTTGGCATGTTGCCACCCCCTTCCCATAATTATGTCATTTATATTGGTAGACATCTCACCCATATTCAAGCCCACAGATCCAGGCGGTTCATAATGAAGTTGCATATACCCATACCCGACCACTAGGCGCACTACGATATATTAACATTAAGTAATAGGTTATGTCAAGCAGTCGACGAACTCTTTACTTGATTAATTCAGAATGATACAACTTTTCATTGCAATAAAAAAGCGGTAGACCTCCATACACGTAAACGTGATGAAAATCTACCGCTTGATTTAACAGCAATTAAGCTTATTCTACAGCAATCGCTTCACTTTGCTCATCTGAAAGAACCGCTGTTCCAGCATTCTCTTCAATACCTGCAAAGCGAATGTTACGGTAACGTTGCATACCAGTACCGGCAGGGATTAGCTTACCGATAATAACATTCTCTTTAAGACCAAGCAATTGGTCAACTTTACCTTTAATCGCTGCATCAGTAAGAACACGTGTTGTTTCTTGGAATGATGCGGCAGACAAGAAGGAATCAGTTTCAAGAGATGCTTTAGTAATACCAAGTAATACAGGCTTAGCAATAGCTGGATCTTTACCCGTAAGAATTGCATCTAAGTTCGCCGCTTCATATTCATGCATATCCACGAATGAACCTGGTAATAGAGTAGTATCACCCGCAATAACGATACGGATTTTACGTAGCATTTGCTTAATCATAACCTCAATGTGTTTATCATTGATTTCTACACCTTGGTTACGATATACGCGTTGTACTTCTTGTAGAATATAGTTTTGAACGCCACGAATACCTTTGATACGAAGCATATCTTTAGGGTCGATAGAACCATCAGTAAGTTCATCTCCGGCTTCAACATGCTGACCTTCAGTTACACGGATACGAGATCCGTAAGTAACAGGATATTCTTTGGATTCTGCTTCACCTTGAATTTCAATAACACGACGATCTTTTGTTTCGTGAATTTTCTTCACGACACCATCAAGCTCAGAAATAAGCGCTTGACCTTTAGGATTACGTGCTTCGAATAGTTCTTGGATACGCGGAAGACCTTGTGTAATATCATCTCCGGCTACACCGCCCGTATGGAACGTACGCATTGTCAACTGTGTTCCTGGCTCACCGATAGATTGAGCTGCGATAATACCAACCGCTTCACCAATCTCAACATGTTTACCAGTAGCAAGGTTACGACCATAACATACTTTACATACACCGTGACGAGCACGACAGCTAAGTACAGAACGAATTTGAAGCTTTTCAACACCGGCTTCAACGATTGTTTCAGCTTTATCTGCATCGATAAGTTCATTACGGTTAACTAGAATTTCTCCAGTTTTCGGATGACGAACCGTTTCGAATGAATAGCGACCTTCAATACGGTCAAATAGGTCTTCAATAACCTCTTTACCATCTTGAATTTTGCTAACAATAAAGCCTTTATCAGTACCGCAATCTTCTTCACGAACGATTACATCTTGTGCTACGTCAACTAGACGACGAGTCAGGTAACCTGAATCGGCTGTACGTAACGCTGTATCGGCAAGACCTTTACGCGCACCATGCGTAGAGATAAAGTACTCTAGTACTGTAAGGCCTTCACGGAAGTTAGATTTGATCGGTAACTCAATGATACGACCAGATGGATTGGCCATTAGACCACGCATACCACCTAGTTGTGTAATTTGAGATTTATTACCACGGGCTTTAGAGTCAACCATAAGCATGATGTTATTATAGCGGTCCATAGATTTCATTAGGACATCTGTAATTTCATCCTTACACTTACTCCAAATGCTAATGATACGGTCATAACGCTCTTCATTCGTAATAAGACCACGACGATATTGGTTCATAACTGTTGCTACTTTTTCTTCTGAAAGTTTCATGATTCCAGCTTTTTCAGATGGAATGATAATATCAGCTACGCCGATAGTAATACCAGCTTTAGTAGAGTAAGTGAAACCAAGTTGTTTGATCAAGTCTAGAATGACAGACGTTTTAGTTGTGTGATATTTACGGAAACATTCCGCGATAATTGTTCCTAGGTAGTCTTTACCAACTGCAGGAGCTATCGGGAAGTCATTCATAATTTTTTGTAGGTCAGCACCTTTTTCGTACACGAAATAGTGATCAGGAATACCATTTATCAAGTTAGTTTTAGTAGCTTCGTTGATATATGGGAATTCAGATGGGAATATTTCGTTGAAAATTACTTTACCTATTGTTGTGCAAAGAAGCGCTGCGTTTTGTTTGTCTGTAAAGCTTGATTTGTTCAATGCTTTAGCAGGGATAACAATACGAGCATGAAGAGCTGCAGCACCACGTTGATAAGCAGAAACTACTTCGTTCACCGTAGCATAAATACCGCCACTACCTTTAGCTTCTTTGTTGTCCATTGTAAGGTAGAATGAACCTAGAACCATATCCTGAGACGGTGTTACTACTGGTTTACCATCTTTAGGGTTCAAGATGTTACCAGAAGCTAGCATCAGCATACGCGCTTCAGCTTGCGCTTCAGCAGACAATGGAACGTGAACCGCCATTTGGTCACCATCGAAGTCAGCGTTATAAGCTGTACATACTAATGGATGCAATTTAATTGCGCGACCTTCAACAAGGATCGGTTCAAAAGCTTGAATACCAAGTCTATGCAAGGTTGGGGCACGGTTTAGAAGAACCGGATGCTCTTTAATAACTTCTTCAAGCACATCCCAAACTTCTCCACTTACACGCTCAACTTTACGCTTAGCACTCTTAATGTTATGTGCTAGACCTTTGTTAACAAGTTCTTTCATAACGAAAGGCTTGAACAATTCTAGCGCCATTTCTTTTGGTAGACCACATTGGTACATTTTCAAGTTAGGACCTACAACGATAACCGAACGACCAGAATAGTCAACACGTTTACCTAGTAAGTTCTGACGGAAACGTCCTTGTTTACCTTTAAGCATATGAGACAATGATTTCAAAGGACGGTTACCAGGACCCGTTACAGGGCGGCCACGACGACCATTATCGATCAATGCATCAACAGCTTCTTGAAGCATACGTTTCTCATTTTGCACGATAATATCAGGAGCACCAAGATCAAGAAGACGTTTTAGGCGGTTATTACGGTTAATAACACGACGATACAGATCGTTCAAGTCAGATGTAGCAAAACGGCCACCATCTAGTTGAACCATCGGACGAAGTTCTGGAGGAATGACAGGAAGTACATCCATAACCATCCACTCAGGCATATTACCGGAATTACGGAATGCTTCTACTACTTCAAGACGTTTAATCGCACGATTACGACGTTGGCCTTGAGCAGTGCGCAATTCTTCCTTCAACGTTACAAGTTCACCTTCAATATCGATATCTTGAAGCAATTTCTTAACAGCTTCAGCACCCATGCCTGCTTGGAAACCATAACCGTATTTTTCACGGTAGCTACGATATTCCTTCTCGGACAATAGTTGTTTTTTCTCAAGTGGAGTTTCACCAGGATCAGTTACAACATATGATGCAAAATAGATAATCTCTTCTAGAGAACGAGGAGACATATCTAGCGCTAGCCCCATACGACTTGGAATACCTTTAAAGTACCAAATATGAGTAACAGGCGCTGCTAATTCAATGTGTGCCATACGTTCACGACGTACTTTAGCACGAGTGACTTCAACACCACAGCGATCACAAACTACACCTTTATAACGTACACGTTTGTATTTACCGCAATGACATTCCCAGTCCTTTGTTGGTCCGAAAATCTTTTCACAGAAAAGACCCTCTTTCTCCGGTTTCAACGTTCTATAATTGATGGTTTCCGGCTTTTTAACCTCTCCGCGGGACCATGAGCGAATCTTGTCTGGCGATGCCAAACCAATTTTCATATACTCGAAGTTGTTCACGTCCAACAAGGAGCAACCCTCCTTCGTCATGTATGACTATGTCTTATTAAGCACCAAACTTCAATCAGCGAGAGTATTCTCTACACTGACTGAAGCTTAGTTTGTGCTTTGTGAAATTATGCTAAATCAAGATTATCTTCTTCTTCAGTAAATTCATCATCTTCTGATTCTGAACTACTAGCAACTACAGGAGCAGTTTCGAATGCATCAACTTCAACGTCGTCTAGGTTAAGCTTTTCGCTTGTGCCGTCATCGTCGTCATCCATCTCTTTCATTTCGATCTCTTCTTCGTCTTCCGATAGGATCTTAACATCCATACCCAAACTTTGAAGCTCCTTGATCAATACTTTGAATGATTCTGGAACACCTGGTTCTGGAACATTTTCACCTTTTACGATTGACTCGTATGTTTTCACACGACCAACAACGTCATCGGATTTAACAGTAAGAATTTCTTGTAGTGTATAAGCGGCACCATATGCTTCAAGTGCCCAAACCTCCATCTCACCGAAACGCTGTCCACCAAATTGAGCTTTACCTCCAAGTGGCTGTTGCGTAACAAGTGAGTAAGGACCAGTAGAACGAGCATGGATTTTATCTTCAACCATGTGGGCCAGTTTGATCATGTACATGACACCAACTGTAACTTCACGTTCGAACTCATCACCAGTACGTCCATCATAAAGTATAGTTTTACCATTACGATTCATTCCAGCTTCTTCCATAGTATCGAAGACGTCATTCTCATTGGCACCATCGAATACTGGAGTTGCAGCATGAATTCCAAGTAATTTACAAGCCATACCTAAGTGAACCTCTAGCGCTTGACCGATGTTCATACGTGATGGTACACCTAGTGGGTTAAGAACAACCTCTACTGGAGTTCCATCTGGTAAGAACGGCATATCTTCTTCTGCCATAATACGTGCGATGACACCTTTGTTACCGTGACGTCCCGCCATTTTATCGCCTTCAGATATTTTACGTTTTTGAGCAATGTACACACGTACTAGATGATTAACTCCCGGTGGAAGCTCATCGCCATTTTCACGAGTAAATACTTTAACATCAACAACGATACCAGTTGTACCATGCGGTACACGTAGAGAAGTATCACGAACTTCACGAGCTTTCTCACCAAAGATCGCATGTAGTAGACGTTCCTCAGCAGTAAGTTCCGTTACACCTTTAGGCGTAACTTTACCAACTAGAATGTCACCAGAATTGATTTCAGCACCGACGCGGATAATACCACGCTCATCAAGGTTGCGAAGTGCATCTTCACCAACGTTAGGAATATCACGAGTAATTTCCTCTGGTCCAAGCTTCGTATCACGAGCTTCAGATTCATACTCTTCAATATGGATAGATGTATAAACATCTTCTTTAACTAGTTTTTCACTAAGAAGGATAGCATCCTCATAGTTATAACCTTCCCAAGTCATAAACGCGACAACCACGTTACGACCTAGAGCCAATTCACCCTTCTCAGTAGAAGGACCATCCGCAAGAATATCACCTTTTTTGATGATATCACCTTTACGAACTAGTGGACGTTGGTTAATACAAGTACCTTGGTTAGAACGCATAAATTTGTGAATCTTATGTCTAACTAGATCACCTTGTACTTCCTTACCGTCTACGATTTCTACACGACGAAGAAGAATTTCATTAGCTGTAGCACGTTCGATTACACCATCGAATTTGGATACTACACATACACCTGAGTCTTTTGCTGCCTTATGCTCCATACCAGTACCAACAAGTGGTGATCTAGGAATAAGCAAAGGCACTGCTTGACGTTGCATGTTCGATCCCATTAGCGCACGGTTGGAGTCATCATTCTCTAAGAATGGAATCAACGCTGTCGCAACGGAAACGACTTGCTTAGGCGATACGTCCATATAGTCAACACGGTTACTTGGCATCGTTAAGATGTTATCTGCTTGCTTATTGAAACGTACAATCGTTTCTTTTTCAGCAAACTTGCTATCTTCTGTAAGCGGTGCGTTCGCTTGTGCAACGATATAGTTATATTCCTCATCGGCAGTCATGTAAGAGATACGCTCTGTTACAATGCCTGTTTCAGGATCAACCCAACGATATGGAGCTTCAATGAATCCATATTCATTGATACGCGCATATGTTGATAAGGAGTTGATCAAACCGATGTTTGGTCCCTCTGGCGTTTCAATCGGACACATACGACCATAGTGAGAGTTATGAACGTCACGCACTTCAAAGCCAGCGCGTTCACGCGTCAAACCACCAGGTCCTAGTGCAGATAGACGACGCTTATGCGTCAATTCCGCTAGTGGGTTTGTTTGGTCCATAAATTGAGACAATTGAGAAGATCCGAAGAACTCCTTAATTGATGCAATTACAGGACGAATATTAATTAACGCTTGAGGCGTTATAGCATTAGCATCCTGAATCGACATTCTCTCACGAACAACACGTTCCATACGAGAAAGACCGATACGGAATTGGTTTTGTAGCAATTCGCCAACTGAACGCAAACGACGGTTACCTAAATGGTCAATATCGTCTACATCGCCTACACCTTGTAATAAGTTAAGGAAGTAGTTGATAGAAGAGATAATATCTGCAGGCGTAATATGCTTAACAGATTTATCAATAATACCGTTAGCGATAATTTTGATGATTTTGCTTTCATCATTAGGAGCGTACACACTAATCGTTTGAAGCGGAATATCATGAGATTCTAACACACCGTTACCAACGGAATATGTTTTGAAGCCGATATCTGATTCAAGACGATCAAGAATTTGGTCTAGAATACGACGGTCTATCACTTGTCCCTTTTCAGCAACAATTTCACCAGTCGAAGCATCAATCAAATCTTCTGCAAGACG
The DNA here is from genome assembly GCA_023639215.1 of Candidatus Pristimantibacillus lignocellulolyticus. Taxonomy (NCBI): domain Bacteria; kingdom Bacillati; phylum Bacillota; class Bacilli; order Caryophanales; family Paenibacillaceae; genus Pristimantibacillus (SeqCode); species Pristimantibacillus lignocellulolyticus (SeqCode). The sequence continues at coordinate 1,936,745 of CP097899.1, read as the reverse complement.
TTGATTGAAAAGACGGTTCTTAATGTGAAGCTTCTTATTAATCTTGTAACGACCAACATTCGCTAAATCATAGCGTTTTGGATCGAAGAAACGAGCAACTAGCAAGCTTCTAGCGTTATCCAATGTTGGCGGTTCACCTGGACGAAGACGCTCGTAAATTTCAATCAGAGCTTTCTCTGTTGAATCTGTGCTGTCTTTATCAAGTGTGTTGCTGATGTATTCATCATGACCAAGAAGATCAAGAATTTCAGCATCAGTACCAAATCCAAGCGCACGAAGAAGTACTGTTACCGGGATTTTACGCGTACGGTCAATACGAACGTAGACGATATCCTTAGCATCAGTTTCAAGTTCAAGCCATGCACCACGGTTAGGAATTACAGTAGCCGTGAATGCTTTTTTACCGTTTTTATCAACTTTAGTGCTGAAATACACACTCGGGGATCGTACCAATTGGCTGACGATAACGCGTTCCGCCCCGTTAATAATAAACGTGCCGGTCTCTGTCATTAGTGGGAAATCACCCATAAAGACTTCTTGTTCCTTAACCTCGCCTGTCTCCTTGTTGATTAAACGTACTTTCACACGTAAAGGAGCTGCAAACGTAACATCCCGTTCTTTCGATTCATCGACTGAATATTTCGGTTCACCTAAGCTGTAATCAATAAACTCAAGCGATAAATTGCCCGTAAAGTCCGAAATCGGAGAGATATCTTGGAATAACTCAATTAAGTCATTATCCAAAAACTTCTCATACGATTTTTGTTGGATTTCAATCAGGTTCGGGACTTCCAGCACCTCTTTGATTCGACTGTAGCTCCTACGAGTACGTCGACCATACTGAACAAGTTGTCCTGCCAACTTAACCTCACCCCTCATGTCTGTCTAACAGCAACGTAATTTCCACAGCTGTTGCGATAACTACTCATTATGTCTGTAGTTATCATAAAAATAAAGAAAAGCCCTTATCGAATACGTTCGAAAAAAGAGCATGTTTCTGGCAGTTAACCATCCGTCACGCGATAACGAAGGTAATATCAAGTAATTTTGCCCAAATTCTTACTGTTTACTCCAAAAATACCAAATTATTTCAAATCGCGTACAATTCGGCACTTGACACTTTAGTTAACTAAAGAGATTATAAGCAATTTTATGCTGACATTCCATAATACTAACATATTAGAAATGTCAAGTCAAATGTTTTCGATTTTATTCAGTATAATTTTCATGAAATTGTTATTTAGCTTTTATTGCCTTGAAAATGCGATACCCTTTATCTTTAGTTACTTCTTCAACATCCCCGAATAATTGCTCCAATTTTTCGAATGCTGAAGGGGCACCTTGCTTCTTCTGAATAACAATCCACATACTACCACCAGCATTAAGTAAATTATAACCTTCTTCGAAAACACGATGCACAACTACTTTACCAGCACGAATCGGTGGATTACTAATAATGCAATCAAACTTTTGATCGTTCACTGATTCATAGAGATCGCTTTGCAACACTGTCACATTACTTACTCCATTTTGTTTTGCATTAGCTTTGCTTAGTTCTACCGCTCGCTCATTAATGTCGATCATTGTAATATGACCTTGTGGCGCGAGCTTAGCTGCAGTAATTCCAATCGGGCCATAGCCACAACCTACATCTAATACGGTAGCATTCTCAGCAAATTGCATGACTTCTATTAACACTTGACTACCATAATCAACACCAGATCTCGAAAATACTCCAGCATCGGTGGCCAGCTTAATATTAAAACCTCTTAAATTCCATTCATGTTGTTTCTTTGAACTTGCTACTGTTGGTTGCTTTGAATAGTAATGATTGGACAACCGTTTCACCAACCTTCAATCGTTCATATAAGAAGCCCCTTGAAACCTAGGCTTCAAGGGGCTCTGTTATACTCGCCATTTAGTTAGCAAGTAAGATTGTATCCGTTAATTACTTAACTTCTACAGTTGCGCCAGCTTCTTCAAGCTTAGCTTTGATAGCTTCTGCATCTTCTTGGCTAACGCCTTCTTTGATTGCTTTAGGAGCGCCATCAACAACTTCTTTAGCTTCTTTCAAGCCAAGACCAGTGATTTCACGAACCGCTTTGATTACGTTGATTTTAGAAGCACCAGCGTTGTTAAGGATAACATCGAATTCAGTTTGAGCAGCAGCCGCACCAGCGTCAGCGCCACCAGCCATTACTGCAACTGGAGCTGCAGCAGTTACGCCGAATTCTTCTTCGATAGCTTTAACAAGATCGTTTAATTCTAGAACAGTCATACCTTTAATTGATTCTAAGATTTGTTCATTAGACATGATATTACCTCCGGTAATTTTATTATTTTTTTGGTTTACGATGCAAAATGCATCAGTATTAAAACGTAAATCTATGAAACAAGATTAAGCTTGTGCTTCTTGTTTTTCTGCAACAGCTTTAACTGCAAGCGCGAAGTTGCGAACTGGAGCTTGTAGTACGCTGAGTAGCATAGAAAGAAGACCATCGCGAGACGGAAGTTCCGCAAGAGCTTTAACTTGAGCACTATCAACAACTTTACCTTCAACAAGACCACCTTTAAGTTTCAAAGCCTCGTTTTTCTTAGCAAAGTCATTAAGAATTTTAGCTGGAGCAACAGCGTCATCTGCGCTGAAAGCTACTGCTGTAGGACCAGAAAGAATATCGTTAAGCGCTGTGTACTCAGTACCTTCAGTCGCACGACGAACGATTGAGTTTTTAAGAACTTGGAACTCAACACCAGCTTCGCGAAGCTGTTTACGAAGTTCAGTTACTTGAGCAACGTTCAATCCGCGATAATCAGCAACGATTGTACTTGGGCTGGAAGCAAGCTTCGCAGCTACCACGTCAACTGCTTCTTGTTTCTTTTGGATAATTTTAGCGTTAGCCAAACTGTACACCTCCCGTTAATTGTTACATCCCGTGTAATTTAGAGAGATCCTATCCTCGATGCATGAGAAAGGCCCTCGCAGATTAGCAAGGGCCATGATTCCGTTCGCTATTCAATAGTATTGAATGCTATAAACGCTCTATCATAACACCTCGGTAGGATATTTAAGCCACTAGGGCACCTACTGTCTACGGTATGCATATTCAAAGTTAATTCAATGTTTCTTGTCTATCAATTAGCGGTAGCTAGCAGTATTAACGCGAGCACCTGGACCCATTGTAGAAGAAACAGAGATGTTTTTCAAGTAAACCCCTTTAGCTGCAGCTGGCTTCGCACGAAGTAGCGCATCTACCAATGCTTTCAAGTTTTCATTCAATTTTTCAGCATCGAATGATACTTTACCGATTGGAGCATGGATTTGACCTGCTTTATCAAGACGGTATTCAATTTTACCCGCTTTGATTTCTTGAACAGCTTTAGTAACATCAAATGTTACCGTACCTGCTTTAGGGTTCGGCATAAGACCTTTACCACCAAGGATACGACCAAGTTTACCAACTTCAGCCATCATGTCTGGAGTTGCTACGCAAACATCGAAATCGAACCAACCTTGTTGGATTTTGTTGATCATATCTGTGTCGCCAACATAGTCAGCGCCAGCAGCTTCTGCCTCTTTAATTTTTTCGCCTTTAGCGAAAACTAGAACTTTTTTAGTTTTACCAGTACCGTGTGGTAGTACTACTACACCACGAACAGCTTGGTCTTGCTTACGAGGGTCTACACCCAAACGTACAGCAACTTCAACAGACTCGTCAAACTTAGCTGTTGCAGTTTTTTTCACAAGATCAATTGCCTCTTGTGGCTCGTAGCTAGCTTCGCTATCAATAAGCTTAGCAGCTTCAACATACTTTTTACCGTGTTTAGCCATTGTAAGTTCCTCCTAATGTGGTTTTAACGGAGTAGCATTCAAGATGCACTCCTCCCACCTGTGAAGCAAAGCTTCACAAAGCGAGTTGCTGCTCTACTTCAGTTACAATCTACGACTAGTCGACGATTGTAATACCCATAGAACGAGCAGTACCTTCAACCATAAGCATAGCTGATTCTACAGAAGCAGCGTTAAGGTCAGGCATTTTAGTTTCAGCGATTTCGCGAACTTTATCACGTTTAACCGTTGCAACTTTCTTTTTATTCGGTTCACCAGATCCTTTTTCGATACCTGCTGCTACACGAAGCAATACTGCTGCCGGTGGCGTTTTAGTTTCGAATGTAAAGGAGCGATCCTCGAATACTGTGATAACAACTGGAATAATCAATCCAGCTTGGTCTGCTGTACGAGCGTTAAACTCCTTACAGAATGCCATGATGTTCACACCAGCTTGACCTAGAGCAGGACCGATTGGTGGCGCTGGATTAGCTTTACCAGCAGGAACTTGAAGCTTGACCAATTTAATGACTTTCTTTGCCATGATTCACACCTCCTTGACTTGATATACAGATATTCTCTCGAGCATCTGCTTGAGAACCAACCTAAGTAATTAGATTTTCTCCACCTGAGTATAATCTAGCTCAAGCGGGGTTTCTCTGCCAAACATGTTGACGTGAACCTTCAGCTTCGCCTTGTCGAGTAGAATTTCTTCTACCGATCCGACAAAGTCTGCAAAAGGACCTACTTTGACGCGAACAGTTTCTTTTAGCTCGAACTCAATCTTCGGCTTAGGCTCATCCATTCCCATGTGCTTAAGAATTTGTTCCACTTCTTCAGGCAACAACGGGGTAGGTTTCGAACCTGAACCCGTAGATCCTACAAAACCCGTAACTCCAGGTGTATTTCGAACAACATACCATGAGTCATCAGTTTGAACCATCTCGACAAGAACGTATCCAGGATAAACCTTACGTTGGACGACTTTTTTCTTACCGTCCTTCTCCACGATCTCTTCTTCCATTGGCACAAGGACACGGAAGATTTTATCTTCCATATTCATTGATTCAACGCGACGTTCCAAATTGGCTTTCACCTTGTTCTCATAACCGGAGTACGTGTGCACGACGTACCATCTTTTTTCCATCACAAATCCACCTTTGGGCCTTCTCAGACAATTAGATTTACGAGAGCTGAAATCCCGATGTCTAGAAGCCAGAAGTAAATCGTCACAGCCACAACCGTCAACAACACAACGATAGAATAGCTAGTTAATTCCTTGCGATTAGGCCAACGGACTTTCTTTAACTCTGCCCAACTGTCAGCAAAAAAACTAAACGTCGTACTAAAGCTCTGTTTCACTTTCGCCAAAAATGTCACGGTCACACCTCCCATTGACTATCTCGTCTCGCGATGAGGAGTCTGCTCGTTACAAAACTTGCAAAACTTCTTCAACTCGATGCGGTCGGGGTGATTGCGTTTGTTCTTAGTTGTCGCATAGTTTCTCTGTTTGCAGTTTGTGCATGCCAGCGTGATGATAACCCGCATTGAATAACACCTCCCGAACTGCTAAAAAATAAGAAGCAAAAAGCTCAAATTCTATGCCCTGTGTCGATTTCGCCATAACGAAAAAACCTTTTCCAAGGCCTACCTTAACACTTTATCATAAGGCAAACGTCATGTCAATGCAAAACAACTGTCTCGGGCGTGCAATATACCATCTTTTTCAAAATTGTATCGCTAGTTTTTGCTTCACCTCTAGCTTTATCAACTCTCGTCCATCTAGTATATTCCAATTACTGTCTCATTAAACCAATGGACTGTCTTCGGTGCCTGAAAATTTCAGACAGCAAAGACAGTCCGTTGTTCATTAATTTATATATTACGTATGATTCACATGATAGCGGTCATAGTTGGTCTGATGTATCTCTAACTTCCAAGTATTTTTCAAGCTTACGTTTTACTCGTTGCAAAGCATTATCAATCGACTTTACATGACGCTTCAAATCAACAGCAATTTCTTGATACGAACGACCATCTAGATATAGCATAAGTACTTTACGTTCCAAATCACTAAGTATCTCCGCCATCTTATCTTCGAGTCCTGAAAATTCTTCTTGATTAATTATTAATTCTTCTGGGTCCGACACTCTAGTACCGCATATAACATCTAATAGCGTACGGTCGGAATCTTCATCGTATATCGGTTTGTCCAAAGAAACATAGGAATTAAGAGGAATATGCTTTTGGCGAGTAGCAGTTTTGATTGCGGTAATAATCTGACGTGTAATACAAAGTTCAGCAAATGCTTTAAAGCTAGACAACTTGTCTCCCTTATAGTCACGAATTGCTTTGTATAATCCGATCATACCTTCTTGAACAATATCTTCTCGATCAGCACCTATAAGAAAGTACGATCTAGCCTTCGCTCTCACGAAGTTTTTATACTTATTGATCAAGTATTCCAAAGCTATACTTTCACCATTACGGACAGCTTCTACAATTTCTTCATCCGTATTATTATCATATTCGAGCGTACTCCATTCTTTGAGGTCGATACTCATACCCCATCCCTCCGGCCTGCAAGGCGTACACCGCTAGATTTATATGCACAAAACATAGAGTCAGTATACATGAAAATAGGCTTTTCAGTCAACCAAACTGAGCCTATTTCCTGTATATTCTATAACATAATTAGAATTTATTGGTTAATTTTCGACATGAGGCAATAATATGCTCAATCTGGCTTCTCGCCACGCCTTAATTTCTCAAGTTTTATCCATACTTCATCTGACACGCGATTATCAATAGAATGACGTTTCTTAGTGGCAGGTTCAGTGATGGTCTGTTTAATGTCGACATTATTTCGCTTAATTTCGATATGCAATTCACGTGCCGTCATCCTCAGAGCACCTTGTCCAAAAATTACATGTTGTTCCATCATATCGGACGTTGCAACATACACATTACGCCTACGACTTATCCACTCACTGCAAATACGCTCGATGCACTCATCTGCTGTCTCTTTTTCTTTCGTATAGACGACCGTTAATCTGTGCTGATTGTATGTCGCTCCAATGCCTGGCATTTGATGGGCATCAAATATGACATACACGTGTAGACCTGTAAAGCCTTGATAATCCGCCAACATATGTAGGAGCTCATCTCTTGCTTCTTCCAAGCCAATATCTTTCAAGCGTGCCAGTTCAGGCCATGCCCCAATCATATTGTAGCCATCGACAAGTAGCACATCATTTCGCCTATTTATCATACTATAGACCTCTACGTTGTCTTAGCACCTCATACATTAGCACACCAGCAGCTACTGATGCATTTAGAGAATTCAATTGTCCAGCCATAGGAAGCTTCACAAGGAAATCGCATTTTTCTTTAATTAAACGACCCAATCCATTACTTTCATTACCAATGACTAAGGCAAGTGGCATATCGAATTTATTTGCATATACATCAGCAGTTGCCCCTACATCTGCACCCGCGATCCATACTCCCGCTTCTTTCATCGTTTCAATCGTTTGTGCCAAATTCGTTACACGAGCAACCGGGATATGCTCTGCAGCACCTGCTGATATTTTTAATACCGTTGCTGTCAGTCCTGCTGAACGACGTTTCGGAATAATAACACCATGCACTCCAGTACATTCCGCAGTTCTAAGGATGGAACCTAAGTTATGCGGATCTTCAATTTCATCGAGAATGATGAATAGTGGAATTTCACCTTTCTGTGCTGGGATCGCTAGTAAATCTTCCAGTTCGATATAATCAACAGCAGCGGCTTGAGCGACAACCCCTTGATGTGTTACTCCAGGTACAAGTTGATCCAACTTACGCTTGTCAACGAATTGAATGATAATTCCATTCTTTTTCGCTTCTCCAAGAATGGAACCAGTTACACTTTTTTGTGCACCCTCAGCAATCCATATCTTATTAATTTCACGACCTGAGCGTAGCGCTTCTAGCACAGGATGCTTTCCAGCAATTAAACCTTCTGTATTATGAGTCTCTGACATGTTGTTCACCCTTTCTTACCTATAGAGGTAGTTCAAAACATTCACTTGTGATCACGATGATTGGCTAACGTAGCTTAATCGGCATCAAAACTGCCATTCATCGCTAGTTCCGGTGCTCGTGTACCAACTACGTACACTCCGCTCCTCACTTCACTAGCTTTATGGCATTTTCTCGGTGCTGACAAGCAAATGTTTTGATCTTTCATTTTAAGTTTGACCTATTCTAATAAACGCATAAAAAGTGAGCTTTCGCTATACTTTCCAAGTTCACTTCATATTCGACGTTGACTAAGCTGAGTTAGCTTAACATCGTTATCAAAGTCCGCTTTTTGAACTACCCATTCCAATAAAGGTTCAAAAAACGGGCTTTCGCAAGCCGAGAAGATGGAGTGCTACTTGAGAAAGGTGGAAGCGCAAGTGTACGTTATTGGTACACGCGAACCGCACTTTCCAAGTTCACTTCATATTCGACGTCGACTAAGCTACTTTAGCTTAACATCGTTATCAAAGTCCGCTTTTTGAACTACCGCTACCTTCGATGCCGATAGCTAATAATTGCCCTAGCCGCTCGATCCGTCCTTCAAAATATAAGTAACCAACTAATGCTTCTAGCGCAGTTGCATGCCGATAATCTAACATATCTGCATTTTTCGGAGGATTGCCTGACTTAGTGTTACGACCACGTCGAACGATATCCGCTTCTTCCTCCGTAAGGTGTGACTGCCACTTTTCTAACATTTTGCGTTGTGCCTTTGCAGACACGAATTGCGTAGCTTCTTTATGCAAGTGATGCGACTTATGATTGGGTAAGGAAATCAAATATTGTCTTACCATCATCTCATATACCGCATCGCCCATATAGGCTAATACTACAGGCGAGACGAGATTTGGTGATTTACTAGGGTTATGAAATGCAAATGGATTATCCATAGTTCACGCTCACTTACGGCGCCAGCGAATACCTTGTGGAGTATCCTCTAGTACGATATTCATTTCATTAAGCAAATCACGAATCTCATCGGCTCTTGCCCAATTTTTTGTCGCTCTTGCTTCTGTACGTTCAACAATAAGTTGCTCGACTTGTTCTTCCAAATTATCTACTTCCGCTTTTTCAGGCAATAATCCAAGAACATTATCAAACGTAAGGAATAACTTTTCAATAGCTTCGATAGACGCATAACTTAAATTCGTATCTTGTAACTTCGTATTCGCCAATGCCACCAACTCAAATAATGCAGTAATTGCATCAGGCGTATTGAAATCATCATTCATCTTGCTATTAAAATTAAGTTCAATTCGCAGTAGTTCAGCGTGTATTTGTGCATCTAGACTACCTTGCTCTTGATCTTTAACAAGTTCAAGGCGATGAAGGACATTGTTATAACTGTTAGTAATACGATCAACGCTATTTAGCGCTTGAGCTACCGTATCATCACTAAAGTTCAACGGGCTACGATAATGTGCAGCAAGCATGAAGTAACGAATCGCTTGTGGTTTTACATTTTTCACGATCTCACGAACGGTAATACCATTACCAAGTGATTTAGACATTTTCTCATTATTAATATGAATGTAACCATTGTGCATCCAATAATGAGCAAGTGATTCACCAGTTAAGCACTCTGATTGTGCAACTTCGCACTCATGATGCGGAAATTGCAGATCAAGTCCACCGCCATGAATATCTAGTGTATCACCCAAATATTTGCGAGCCATTGCCGAACATTCAATATGCCAACCTGGACGACCTTTACCCCAAGGACTTTCCCAACTGATCTCACCTGGCTTAGCTGATTTCCATAGTACAAAGTCTTGCTCGCTATCTTTACGCTCATCTAATTCAACACGAATACCATGTTGTAACTCATCAAGGTTCTGATGTGATAGCTTGCCGTAGTCAGGGAATGTTGAAGTACTAAAATAGACGTCTCCTGCACTTTCATAAGCGTGCCCTTTATCTACTAGCCCAGCAATAAATTCAACTACCTCATCGATATGATCCATTACACGTGGGTTCAAGTTGGCCGGACGAATACCAATTGCCGAAGTATCTTCATGGAAAGCTGCAATAAATTTATCTGCTACTTCATTAACTGTTGTACCAAGTTCATTCGCTTTACGAATCAGTTTATCATCTACATCTGTAAAATTAGAAATGTAATTGACTTCAAGTCCTGTATGCTCCAAATAACGTCGAACGACATCAAAGAAAATCGCAGGACGTGCATTTCCAATATGAATATAGTCGTATACTGTAGGTCCACACACATACATACGCACTTTGCCCGCTTCAATCGGTACAAACTGCTCCTTTTGACGTGTGATAGAATTATAAATTGTAACTGACATTAAAATAAACCTCCACCCTCGTTAACTACTCTGATCATTTTCTTTATCTTTTCTAAATTTCTTCAGTGAATCAATCTCTTGTTGCATCTCTCTCAGCATCTCAATAATAGGATCTGGTAATTGTGTATGATCAAGTCGATCGCGAACTTTCTCACCGTTTCTTTTCACTATCCGACCTGGATTACCTACAACGGTACAATTATCTGGCACTTCCCGAAGAACAACCGCATTGGAGCCAATACTAGAATTATTCCCTACAGAAAAAGAACCTAACACTTTTGATCCGGAGCCAATAACAACATTATTTCCAATGGTTGGGTGTCGTTTACCTTTTTCTTTACCTGTACCACCCAATGTCACTCCTTGATAGATAACTACATCGTCGCCAATGATACAAGTTTCACCGATAACAACTCCCATCCCATGATCGATAAACAGACGTTCACCAATCTGTGCTCCAGGATGGATTTCAATACCCGTGAAAAATCGACTTACTTGAGAAATCATTCTAGCTAGTGTATACCATTTTCCATTATAGCAAGCATGAGCAATACGGTGCGCCCATATTGCGTGTAAACCAGAATAAGTGAAAATAACTTCAAACCGACTTCTTGCAGCTGGATCATTCTCTATTACTGCTTGGATGTCGGATCGGAAATGCCGAAACATACACGTTCCCCCCCTTTTCACTTGCCAGTACGATGTCTACCTTCGCAGTTTATTCGACTTCGCATTTGCCATTCATCGCTTGTTTCGATACTCGTGTACCAACCACGTACACTCCGTTTCTCACGTCACTAGCTTCATGTCAACTACTTGGTCCTGACAAGCGAAATATTCGATGATGCTCTTTTTGTGGGTATGTCTATGGTGATTAGCTATTGATAAGCTTCGATGATTCAACGCCGGATCTTTGATCCTGGTTGAATAGGGCTTTCCAATTGTGATCACAATTGGAAAGCTTCCTTCTGCGGAAGCTTGTGCTGAGCTTCTTGTATTGCTTCGTAAGCATAATCCGCGTGATTACAACCCGAGTCTGCTACTACGCGTTTCCGCGTACACACAGTCGTGATATTGAACTCCCTCTTCCAATCAAGTTCAATTTGCTCGGCTGTCGGCACCAAAAAGATTCGTGCAAATTGAACATCCTCTATGTGAAGAACAAAAAAAGCCTCCGTAGTACGTAAACGTACTACAGAGGCGTCAAAGATCGCGGTCCCACTCTGTTTAATAAGAGAAATGATAACTTGCCGAGCACTCTCCTATTATCTTAGCATCTTTAACGCAGATGATACGTTGTGACCTACCCTGTTCATATGAGAACAGATCGGGACAAAGCTCACAGGTGCAACTTCAATTATTGTGATGAGATAATTTTCAGCCCACGTCTTCTCTTTCGCAGGAGAAAACGCTGATTATCCTCTCTGAACATCGACATCTAATTTACTAATCCTGATCAGTGCTTTATGTTATTCAATAAGTATAACGAATCACCCACATACTGACAAGCCTCCGTTAGCTTGTGATCACGATGATTAATCTATCGGTGCTTAATCGACTTCGTATTTGTCATTCATCGCTTGCTCCGATACTCGTGTACCAACCACGTACACTCCGTTTCTCACTTCACTAGCTTCATGCCAACTACTCGGTGCTGACAAGCTAGCACCCCACGATGCCCTCTTATGAGTAACCTCGTTGGATTCGCTTCGATGATTCAACAGCGGATCTTTGATCCTGGTTGACTACTAGTGAATTGCCAACGTTGGCCCTCTTGTGAGTAACCCCGTTGGATTCGCTTTGATGGTTCAACTCCGGATCTTTGATCCTAGTTGGATAGCCTCACGATTGTGAAGCTATTATGCTGCAAGAGACGCTACAACGACACAATTACGCTAGGCGTGCTTGTAGGCGGGCAACTACTTTATTATGGCCAAGCAATACAAGGGATTGATTCAAGTCAGGACCGTGTGTTTGACCAGTGATGGCAGCACGGATTGGCATGAATAGTGCTTTACCTTTGCAGCCTGTTGATTTCTGTACAGATTTGATCATTGCTTTAATTCCGTCCACTGTAAATTCTGCGTCATCTGCTTGTAATTCCGCTAGGAACGCTGATAATACAGTAGGTACTGTTTCTTCTGCTAACACTTCGATGGCTTCTGCTTCATCTTCAACTGTTTCACGGAAGAATAGAGCTGTATGTTCAATAATTTCAGATGCGCTGCGAAGTTTGTCTTGATGTAGCGCTACTAGATCATGCACCCATGACAATACTTCATCGCTAGGTTGCTCTGCTATTAATCCTGCATTTTGTAAGTGTGGTAGGCATAAAGCAACGATACGCTCTATATCAGCCTTCTTAATATATTCATTATTCATCCATGCAAGTTTTTGTGAATCAAAAACAGCAGGACTTTTACTTAAACGGCCAGCGTCGAACACTTCAATAAGCTGTTCACGACCATACATCTCTTGTTCACCCTCTGGCGACCAACCTAATAATGCAATAAAGTTAATTAACGTTTCTGGCAAATACCCTAATTTATCATATTGTTCGATAAATTGAATAATGGATTCATCACGTTTACTTAACTTCTTCTTACTCTCGTTCACGATTAATGTCATATGAGCAAATTGTGGTGGCTCCCACCCGAATGCTTCATAGATCATTAATTGTCTAGGTGTATTAGAAATATGATCTTCTCCACGAAGAACATGACTTATTTTCATTAAATGATCATCTAGTGCTACCGCAAAGTTATACGTAGGAATTCCATCTTTTTTCACGATGACGAAGTCACCCATCTCATTCGTATCAAAAGAAATCGTTCCTTTAACCATGTCATTGAATGTATATGTGCGATCTGCAGGCACTCTGAAGCGAATACTTGGAATACGACCCTCTGCTTCAAAAGCAGCTCTTTGCTCATCTGTTAAGTTACGGTGCTTACCAGAATAGCGAGGCGTTTCATTGCGAGCAGTCTGCTCTTCACGTTCTTGCTCTAGTTCTGCTTCCGTGCAGTAACAACGGTAAGCTAAGCCGCGATCAATAAGGTCTTGCCAATACTTGTTGTAAATATCAAGACGCTCAGTTTGACGGTATGGACCATACTCCCCGCCAACATCAATACTTTCATCCCAATCGATACCAAGCCATTTCAAATATTTCAACTGGCTTTCTTCCCCACCAGCAACATTACGTTTAACATCAGTATCCTCAATACGTATAATAAACTTTCCACCTAAATGACGTGCAAATAAATAATTGAATAATGCCGTTCTTGCGTTACCAATATGTAGATGACCTGTTGGTGACGGTGCATATCTAACTCTAATTTCTGCTGACATATATATTCAGTCCTTTCAAAACTTATTATTATCTCCCTATGTAACTCCATGTAAATAATAGGTTACATTGAAACATAAACTAAAACGGGTTCTAAACTTCCAATCAAGGTTCAAAAAGTGGGCTTTCAGAACCCAGCAGATGACATGAAGCTAGCGACGCGAGAAGCGGAGTGTACGTACTTGGTACACGAGCATCACAGCTAGCGATGAATGGCATATGCGACGCCGAGTAGGCAACAAAGCAACCACATCGTTATCAAAGTCTACTTTTTAACCAAACACACAACTGCCTGAGAAGCTATACCTTCACCACGCCCAGCAAACCCTAATTGCTCTGTAGTTGTTGCTTTAACATTGACCTGAGAATGATCAGCATGTAGTACATTTGCAATTACTTCAATCATTGCAGGAATGTACGGAAGCATTTTAGGCTTTTGCGCAATAATTGTAGCATCTACATTACCAAGTTGGTAGCCTCTATTTTCGACCATTTCCCATACTTTACGTAATAATTCTACACTATCCGCGTCTTTATATGCAGCGTCTGTATCAGGGAAATGTTTTCCTATATCTCCTAATGCAAGTGCACCTAGAATAGCATCTGTAATTGTATGTAACAATACGTCAGCATCGGAATGTCCTAGTAATCCTTTTTCATAAGGAATAGTCACTCCTCCAATAATTAACGGACGATCTTCTACTAATTGATGTACATCAAAACCTTGTCCAATTCTAATCATAACTTTTTCCCCCTAAAACTTTTTGTTGGCTTCCTGGATTGCTTCAATAGAAACAGATAGTAACATCAGAAGCATAAACCTCTATTACGTGATCTCGTTCTCCATTTTAGAAAGTAGTTGCTGCGCCCAAGGCAAATCTTCTGGCGTCGTAATTTTAATATTCGTATACTCACCTTCAGATACTACTACCGGTAACCCCGTCCATTCTACAACCATTGCATCATCTGTTCCAAGTAACCCTTGCGTTAATGCAGCTTCATGAGCTTGTAGCAACAAGTCATGACGAAAAGCTTGCGGCGTTTGAATAGCCCACAAGCTTTTACGATCTGGGGTAGCTGTAATTACACCTTCGCTATTCACTTGCTTGATCGTATCTTTCACGGGAACTGCAAGAACAGCAGCTCCATGTTCTACGGCCTTCGCACAACATGCTTTCACTGCATGTTCAGAGACGAATGGTCTAACACCATCATGAACCATAACCCATGATGATTCTATATGCTGCAACCCTGCATATACAGAATGCTGACGCTCTGTACCGCCTGCAATAATTGTCTTTACCTTCATAAGGTTATATTGGTCACGCCATTGCTGACAACGTTCTACATCTTCAGTACCTACCACCAGAACAATTTCGCTAACGTCTTTCATCAATTGAAATCGTTGTAGTGTATGTACCAGTATTGGTCTATCACCAAGTTGTAAATATTGTTTACTTTCACTTGTGCCCATACGTGTCCCGCGACCTGCAGCAACAATTACGACACCCCAAAGTTCATTCATGAGTGATACCTACCTTAAACCATACTATATACAATAGTATTATCATACCTTGTTATAGCGCTTTTTCCAATAACTTTGGTTTAGCAAATATCATTCTTCCCGCAGATGTTTGTAATACGCTCGTTACAAGCACTTCCATCGTATGTCCAATATATTCTCTCCCACCTTCAACAACGATCATCGTACCGTCATCTAGATAGGCAACGCCTTGTCCATTTTCCTTACCATCTTTAATAACTTGTACTACGATTTCTTCACCTGGCAAAACTACCGGTTTCACCGCGTTAGCAAGATCATTAATGTTAAGAACAGATACGCCTTGTAGTTCACATACTTTATTCAAGTTAAAGTCATTCGTCACTACTTTGCCTGATAATACTTTAGCAAGTTTAACAAGTTTACTGTCCACTTCGCTTATCTCTTCGAAATCACCTTCGTAGATCAAAACATGAACATCTAACTCTTTCTGAATTTTGTTCAGTATATCCAAACCACGGCGACCACGATTACGTTTTAACAAATCAGAAGAATCAGCGATATGTTGTAATTCTTCAAGTACGAATTCTGGAATAACGAGCGTCCCTTCAATAAACCCTGTCTTGCAAATGTCAGCTATACGTCCATCGATAATAACACTCGTATCAAGTATTTTATGCTCTTCATATCCTTTAACTTCACCTTGAGAAGCAACTACTTTTTGCTTTTCCAATAACTTTCCTACAACAACTGCCAATTCATCTTGCTTACGAACACCAATCATCACACCAATGTAACCACATACTAACGCTAACGCAACAGGTACAAGCTTCCACATTCCGCCGAGCAGGGCAATTGCAGGATAGACCAATGCAGCGATAAATAGCCCTACACATAATCCACCAATTGCAGCTAACAATTGACGAAGGGGCATTCCTTCTGTTTTGTCCACTCCACTATTAAGCAATCGCACGAGTGGCTTGGCAAAAATACTAGTTACCATCCACCCTAGAAATGCTCCGATTGCTACGTTCATGTAATAAGTGCCTGAGTGCTGTAAGAAAGGATACGCTGAATTAGACCATGCCATACCAGAATTGAACCAACCAGACATTTCGGCTCCTATCATCGCACCAATACAAATACCTATAATAATAATCAATTTTTTCATAGGTTACCTTTCACCTCCATTACAATTATTAGCAATTTTCTGAAAGGTTAACCGTGTCTACACAACTAAATATACACAAAGTGGAAATTGACTGTAATAATGTTTATAATATAGCCATAATACACTTTAAGAGGCAGGTGAAGATTGTGTCTACAAAGGAACATCCCTCGCTAGATCAATTTCAAGATCAAGTATCACAACTACTTCTTAGACATCGAAGTGTGCTTGACATTATGTCCAAGTTAGATCAGACAAGTGCAGCTGTTAATCGATCCGTTACAAAAGCAATTACTGACTGTGGTTGTATCGAATTAAACGCATCCAAGCAACCATTCAATGAATTACAATCTCTAGATGGCTCACAATCTACGATCAAAAATCATCTTTCAGGCCAATTATGTGAGCATTGCAAAGAATTTGTGGAATCTTCATTAGGCCGCAATCTTTTCTATCTCACTGCACTATGTACGCAATTGCAGCTTGATCTTACAGAAGTAGTTGCCGCAGAATCAACGAAATGCTCAACTCTAGGGTTGTTTAATCTAACATGAGAAAACCTCTATCAAGGTCATTCGAGGGTGAGCGACCGCGTTTATAAGTTAGGTTTTTTCGCCAAATATAATTTGTCATAGCGAAAAGAGCGTACGCTACAGTAGTTAATATTAACTACGATGCGTACGCTCTTTATATGTTTAGGCATGCTTTTCAGATTGCTCTTCTTCTTGAATGTTATATTGTTGTTTACGTTTCGAACGACGTCTAACGTTTTTTTTTAATCCGTAAAGTGCATATAGTATTAATGGAATAAAGAATACCTTCGATAAATGCTCCTCAAACATAATTCCAATAACAAGTGCCACAATAACAATAATCGGAATAACCCACAATGCACCTTTTGGAATACCAATTCGTTTGAAACTTGGGTAACGAATATTACTGACCATCAATAAAGCTAACACAATAGATGTAATAATAAATACGATTGGTGATACATCGCCCTTGAATAGAGCCACTGTTGCAAGTATTCCACCTGCTGCAGGAATAGGTAAACCTATAAAATGTCCTGGTGAACTGGATTTAACGTTGAATCTCGCAAGGCGAAGTGCACCACATATCGGAAATAATGCTGTTACAAAATAAGATAATATTGGTGTTACGTCTTGTAATGCCACAACATACATAATAAAAGCAGGGGCTACCCCGAATGAGATCACATCTGCTAAAGAATCTAACTCTTTCCCAAACTCACTTTGAGCGTTAAGCGCTCGAGCAACACGGCCGTCAACACCATCTAATAACATTGCAATTATGATCATGATTGCTGCCATACCTGAGCGTTCGTTGAAAACTAACATGATTGAGATTACACCAAGACATAAGTTTCCTAGCGTAAGAATGCTCGGTATTGACTTCGTAATCATCTCATCCACCTCTTTTTTTCAATGCGTTCTACCTACAATAATGAATACATATTTTGTAGCACATTCAGTTAATTGTAGGGGTTTTAGATTTGTCTGTCAATGAACACTTGCTCTTGGATGCGTCTCAAACCATCCCTGATCGTTCTAGCTCGCACTTCTCCAATACCTTCTACCGCGTCCAAATCCTCTGCTGTTGCCATTAATATAACCGAAAGTTTCCCGAACTTCTCAACCAATTTATTCATAATAGATACAGGAAGTCGTGGAATTTTAGACAACAATCGATATCCTCGAGAAGAAATCGCCTCATCAGCTAACATCGTACTGTTTGGATAGCCAAGCAATTTTACAATCATTGATGCTTCAAGTAATTCTTCATTACTTAACCTTTTGAGCGATTGTTGGAATTCAACTACTTTGCCAGCACTCGTATCTTTTATGTAGTCAGTAATAAGATATGAGACTTCCTCTTCTAGACCAACAATTAACTCTTCCATTTGCATACGTATTAATCTGCCTTCGGTTCCCAATTCATTGACGTAACGAATGATTTCGGTCTTAATACGATCAAGTAATTCTGAACGTTGAATGACGTGAGCAACTTCTTGCAGCGTTACTAAGTCCTCATATTCCATGGCCGATAAGTTTGTAAACGCCTGACTAAGTACCGATTGATAGCGTTCTAACGTACGAATAGCTTGATTTGCTTTTGTTAAAATAAATCCCATATCCTTCAATGAATAGCGCAGTGTTCCTTGATATAAGGTTATAATATTACGCCGCTGAGAAATAGAAACTACTAATTTACCTGTCTGCTTCGCTACACGTTCAGCAGTACGGTGCCTAATTCCCGTCTCTGTTGAAGGTATGCTACTATTTGGAATAAGTTGCGTATTTGCATATAAAATACGTTTCAAATCCTCACTTAAAATGATTGCTCCATCCATTTTGGCAAGTTCATATAAATAATTGGGCGAAAAATCACAATTTATCGCAAAACCACCATCTACAACTTCCATAACTTCAGGACTGTAACCAACGACTAGTAATGCACCGGTCTTTGCTCGGAGTACATTTTCCAACCCATCACGAAAAGGGGTACCTGGCGCCACAAGTTGTAATAAACTATTCATTTTTTCTCGTTGACTAACTTCCTTCATGCTGTTCCCCCTATTCAAAGGATGCTATATATATTCACTTCTGAAATTGCAACAGAATATAGCGATTTATGTACACTACTTATATCATATTGAAATCCAGTAAATTTCATGCGTTTTCAGAGCAATATATCTAAATAATGTTTATATTCTCAACTATTTTACAATAACATAGAACTTGCCAATAGCATACAACTAACTAAATTCCCATCCAGTGCTTGTAGCTACTTCATTACTTATCCTTATAGTTACTCAAGAGCTGCTTTCAATGCTTCTGCAATATTTTGAACCCCAATTACTTTAATCCCTTTTGGTGGCGTCCATCCCTTTAGACTCTTCTCGGGCATAATGACGCGTTTAAAACCGAGCTTCGCCGCTTCCTTTACACGCTGTTCTGCTCTCGAAACTGCTCGTACTTCACCTGTTAATCCAATTTCGCCAAATATAACATCATCTGGCTTAGTAGGCGCATCCTTGAAACTAGATGCAATGCATACTGCTGCTGCCAAATCTACTGCCGGTTCGTCCAACTTCAGACCACCCGCTACGTTCAAATAAGCATCTTGGTTCTGTAGAAACATCCCCATTCGTTTCTCAAGTACAGCAATAATTAAAGACATACGATGATGGTCAATCCCTGCAGACATACGCCTTGGCGAAGGGAAATTGGTAGGGGCTACTAGTGCTTGAAGCTCTACCAGTACAGGTCTAGTCCCTTCCATACTTGCCACGACCATTGACCCAGATACGCCTAGAGGACGTTCAGATAGAAATAACTCCGAAGGATTAGTTACTTCTCGCAATCCATCTTCACCCATTTCGAATATGCCAATTTCATTCGTTGAGCCGAAGCGGTTTTTCACCGCACGTAGTAGTCTATACGTATGATGTCGTTCCCCTTCAAAATAAAGCACACAGTCAACCATATGCTCTAGAAGACGAGGTCCTGCTATCGCACCTTCTTTAGTCACATGACCTACTAATACGGTCGCAATCCCTTTTTGCTTCGCAACTCTCATAAAATGAGCAGTACATTCACGAATCTGTGAAACACTTCCTGGTGCAGATTCAACACTTGGATCATAGACCGTTTGAATGGAGTCAATGACTAAAAAATCTGGATCTAGATTTTCTATTGATTCATTAATATGCTCCATATTTGTTTCACAAAGTACATATAAATGCTCTGTTATTGCACCAAGACGATCTGCGCGTAGCTTCGTTTGTCGAACCGATTCTTCGCCCGATATATATAATACTTTGTAGTCTTTAGAGGCAAGAGCATGCGAAGTTTGTAACAATAACGTCGATTTCCCGATACCAGGATCTCCGCCGACTAGTATAAGTGAACCAGGGACTACTCCGCCACCAAGCACTCGGTTAAGCTCCACCATTTCCGTCTCAATGCGCGGCTCTTTACCCGTTTCTATCTTCGTAATTGACAACGGTTTTTCTTTTCCAAGAGCACCAGTTAACCCGACGCCTTTAGTTTTCGACACTGTTTCTTTATGTTCAACCATCGTATTCCACGACTGACAGCCTGGACATTTACCAAGCCAACGTGTCGATTCCGTTCCACATTCCGTGCAGGCGAATTTTATCTTTACCTTTGCCATAACAAACTCCTTCTTCTCGACTTGCGAAAGCCCGTTTATTGAACATTCACTTAATGACGATTTCGATCGTTTTCTTTTATCTTAACATTAACAACAAATTTTCAAAAGACGCCTTAGTGAAACATTTCACTTTGTCTAGATTGAATTTCATTGAAGTTGGAAGGCTTTACGTTAGCGATGTATCTCATCGATTACGACCCTTAGTTACGCTTTCGTTTTAATGAATATCGGCCTTATACAAAAAGGGTGTCACAGGAGTAGAAATTATCTACTTCCTATGACACCCTTTAATAATGCTTGCCCTTTATTCTACGGTAGCTTTTACATCTTTCACTACAACTAAGCCGCCATCTTTCTCATCAATAAGGAAGGAATCTCCCTTTTGAATAACGCCCATTAGCAAATCTTCTGAAAGACGATCTTCAATATGTTTTTGGATAGCTCGACGTAATGGACGAGCACCATATTGTGGATCATATCCTTCTTTGGCAAGGAATTTCTTCGCTTCATCAGATAAAGTAAAGACGATCTCTTGCTCTTTCAAACGTTTTGCTAGATCGTCCGACATTAACGTAACGATTTGTGCGATATGCTCTTCACCAAGTGAATGGAACACGATCGTCTCATCAATACGGTTAATGAATTCCGGACGGAAGCTCTTCTTAAGTTCTGTCAATACTTTGTCTTTCATAGATGCAAACTCTCTACCTGCATCATTTACTGCTGTAAAGCCAAGTGTAGAGTTTTTCTTAATTTGATCAGCACCGACGTTAGAAGTCATAATAATTAATGTATTGCGGAAGTCAACGACACGACCTTTAGAATCCGTTAATCGTCCATCTTCAAGTACTTGTAGTAAAATATTGAATACTTCTGGATGAGCTTTTTCGATCTCATCAAGCAATACAACAGAGTATGGTTTACGACGTACTTTCTCTGTTAATTGACCTCCCTCTTCATATCCAACATATCCTGGAGGTGCACCGACTAGACGAGAAGTAGAGTGTTTCTCCATATACTCTGACATATCAATACGTATAACTGCATTCTCATCGCCAAACATCGCTTCAGCTAATGCACGAGCTAGTTCCGTTTTACCCACACCAGTTGGACCAAGGAAAATAAAGGAACCAATTGGACGCTTAGGATCTTTTAGACCTGCACGAGCACGACGAATCGCACGTGATACAGACTTAACTGCGTCTTCTTGACCAATTAGGCGGTCATGAAGAATACTTTCCATATTAAGCAGGCGTTCTGTCTCTCCTTCACCAAGCTTGCTTACCGGGATTCCTGTCCAGCTTGCTACAACTTGAGCGATATCCTCTGGAGTTACTTCTGAATCTGTACGTCCTTGTTTTTCTTTCCAAATGTTTTTCGTTGTATCTAGCTCTTCACGTATTTTTTGTTCAGTATCTCGAAGTGCAGCTGCTTTTTCGAACTCTTGACTTTGAACAGCGGCATCTTTTTCTTTACGAATGTTTTCAAGACGGTTTTCTAATTCTTTCAAATTAGGTGGTACAGTGTAAGTGTTCAATCTTACACGAGAACCAGCTTCATCTACTAGGTCGATCGCCTTATCTGGCAAGAAGCGATCAGGGATATAACGATCAGATAATTTAACAGCTTGAATGATAGACTCATCAGTAATTTTTACACGGTGATGAGCTTCATATCGATCGCGTAGACCATATAGAATTTGAATAGCTTCTTCAACAGATGGTTGATCTACAGTGATAGGTTGGAAACGACGTTCAAGTGCCGCATCTTTCTCAATATATTTGCGATATTCATCTAGTGTAGTCGCACCGATACATTGTAACTCACCACGTGCTAGAGCTGGCTTCAAAATATTAGAAGCATCGATTGCTCCTTCAGCACCACCTGCACCGATTAATGTATGCAACTCATCAATAAACAAAATAATGTTTCCTGCTTGGCGAATTTCGTCCATAATTTTTTTCAGACGATCTTCAAATTCACCACGATATTTTGTGCCTGCTACAACAGATCCCATATCTAGTGTCATTACGCGTTTGTCACGTAGCGTTTCAGGAATTTCATTGTTAATAATTTTTTGTGCTAATCCTTCGGCAATTGCAGTTTTACCGACACCTGGCTCACCGATTAGTACAGGATTGTTTTTCGTACGACGACTTAAAACTTGGATAACACGCTCAATCTCTTTGGAACGACCAATGACCGGATCTAGATTACCTTCTCTCGCTGACACTGTCAAATCTCTAGCCAATCCATCAAGTGTAGGTGTACTTACATTCGTTTGAGTGTGCTGATGGCTGGATACAGCCTCGCTGCTACCTAGTAATTGAAGTACTTGTTGACGAGCTTTATTCAAGCTAATGCCAAGGTTATTCAACACTCGAGCTGCAACGCCTTCACCTTCGCGAATTAGACCAAGTAAAATATGCTCTGTACCAACATACGTATGACCAAGCTTACGTGCTTCATCCATCGATAATTCAATAACTTTTTTCGCACGAGGTGTATAGGCAATATTGTTAGGTTGTTCTTGTCCACGACCAATTAATGCTTCCACTTCGTCTTGAATTTTTTCAAGACCTAAACCTAGTCCTTGTAATGCTTTCGCTGCAATACCTTCACCTTCACGTATTAGACCAAGTAAAATATGCTCTGTACCAATATTGTTATGTCCCAAACGTACTGCTTCTTCTTGCGCTAACGCTAGCACTTTTTGGGCACGCTCAGTAAATCTACCAAACATCATAATGATGCACCTCCACTTTCACTTTGTTTATTCAATTGCTCTCTAATAAGTTCTGCTCGCTTATAGTCTCGATCCTCTACAGAGAGTTTTTCATTATATCGATGTTGTAAAAATCCAGGTTGTGTCATAATAAGTAATTCATTCAGTACATTCGGCGGAACGTTTGACAATATGCCTAGATCAGCACCAAGTCGAACATCAGATAACCGTTGTGCTGCTTCCTTGGAATCCATAATAGCTGCATGAGCAAGAATACCATAAGAACGTTTCACACGATCTTCTACACGCCTGAATGACTCATTCAAAAGTTTACGACGAGCTGCCTTTTCATGTTCAATAATTTGCTTAGCTACCCCATACAAATTATCTATGATTTCTTGCTCAGATTGACCAAGTGTAATTTGATTAGATATTTGGAATAAATTCCCTAACGCTTCGCTACCTTCACCGTAAAGTCCACGAACAGCTAAACCTACCTGTGTGACTGCTGAAAGTATCCGGTTAATTTGTGATGTTAGTACTAATGCGGGTAAATGCATCATTACTGACGCTCTTAGCCCAGTACCTACATTGGTAGGACACGTCGTTAAGTATCCTTTATTCTCATCAAATGCAAATTCTATAGCATCCTCGTATGAATCATCGATCTCACTTGCTAATTTCCATGATTCCATAATTTGAAAACCTGGATATAAACATTGTATGCGCAAATGATCTTCTTCATTGATCATAATGCTAACAGCTTCATTATCACTTAGAATAACGGCACCTGCTCGAGACTCATTAGCTAAGTTAGGACTAATAAGATGCTTCTCTACTAATACTCGTTTATCTAATTCGCTTAAGTCCTTTAGTAAAATAGTATTGAAATGCCCATGAGCATCAAGCGTTCCTGAATCACTTACTTGTAATAATTGTTCTAACACTTCATTGGATTGAGCTGTTGTCGCAAGTAGAGGAAACGGTTGATGATTAAGATTACGTGCTAAGCGAACTCTACTACTTATAACAACGTCTGAATCTGGTCCTTGACCTCTCATCCAATCACTAAGTGCATCGGAAGAAAATTGATGCTCTGTCAACAAACTCACTCCTATCTATATAAATAATATCAATTCATCATTGTTGCATCTTTTTTTCAAGCTCACGAATTTCATCTCGAAGCTCAGCTGCTTTTTCGAACTCTTCGATTTCAATATTACGATGAAGTTCGCTACGTAATTCTTCTATTTGTCTCTTACATTGAATTTTGCCACCGGAACGTTTAGGTATTTTACCACTATGCATAGTACTGCCGTGAATCCGTTTAATGAGAGGATTCAATCGTTCAGAAAAGGCATTATAACAATCACTACAGCCAAAACGTCCAATTTTGCTGAATTGAGTATAGCTCATTCCACATGTTTCGCATCGAACAGATTCTTGTGGCTGGATATTGCTTAAGCTTTTATTACCAATCGCATCAAAATCTAGAATTCCTGAAAGTAAACTGTGAATAGAGAAACTGTTCGGTGAACCAGGGATACTTTCTCCCCTTTCCCTTGCACAAACTTCACAAATATGAAATTCAGTCTTTTCTCCATTTATGATCTTAGTAAAATGTAACGTTGAGGGTCTCTTCCCACATTCTTGACAAGTCATCATACACAACTCCTTGCTACTTATTTCAATAATAAAGCAACCAACATCGATTTTAACAATCTTGCTCGTAATTCATCACGATATGGAAGCTTTAATACCAGTGTATCTCGATGAATGGCTACACGTATTAGATTCGCTTCACGCTTTGTCATATGACCTGCTTCTTCAAGCTGATAGATAAGTCCTTCTGCATTACATTGATCAATTTGATCACCTATCGTTTGATCAAAATGTAATTGAATACCTTTTAATTTAGGTAATTCAACACGTTGAATGCGAACATACCCTCCACCGCCGCGTTTACTTTCTACAACGTAGCCCTTCTCAAGGGTAAACCGTGTACTGATCACATAATTAATTTGAGAGGGAACACAAGAGAACTTTTCGGCCAGATCATTGCGTTGAATCTCTACAGCACTTTCACCGCTATTATCAAGTATCTGCTTTAGATACTGCTCGATGAGATCCGAAATATTACGCAAATCATGAACCTCCTCTCATTTCTGATTATATTGACTTTGACTTTCTTTGACCTTAACTTCATTATACAAATTATATTTTTCAGGTCAAGTTTTTTTCGTAATTTTTCTGATAATTCTAACAACTAAATTATTCCTCTTATCATGCTGATTTCCTTTTATTAATTAGGATGATTCTTTACAAGATCAAATATACCTATACAAACTACTATTTTTTTCAAGCTATATATTTTTTATGATGCTCATTTTTATCACATTCATTATTTTATGTATGGTTTACTTAATATGCCCCTTCGAATTATGAATAATGTTTCACTAATATTATGTTATATAGCTGGAATAGAATTCAGGTTATTACCATTCTGAATACCATTTTTCTACCTATATTTTATACATTTATCGATGACAAAGGTCCTATATTAATGTAGTTCTTCGACCTTAGTTTCCCTTTTCAAGTCTCATCAATCTTCATATTATTACATTAATATTCCATATTTACTTTTTTATGAGAATGTTTTACAATATATTTAGTTACAATTTCCCATCAGTTTATATCATGCATTCATTCCATGATAATTACTTCGACAACTCTTCCTCATAAAAATTTCTTCTAGAATAACTCATTCTATACTGAGTTTCTTCTTAATAAATCATTCCTAACTCGATGAATCATCTACTAATTTTTTTAATAAGCACCTTATTTATTTACTTCCATATTAAAACATAGAATGATCATTGTGTTGCATTAATCAGTAACAAGTTGTTCTTCTGTATTTTGATTCGACTTAAAAAGCCAGCATCCTTCTGCAAATTTTCTTTACCATCTATTTGTAGCATTCCTCCAAGTTTTAACCAATCCCTCACATTAGCCTCGCAACAAAACCAATCTTCGTACTACTCACCCTCAATACTTAGATTAGAAACAAATAAGGCTACTGCATATGCAGTAGCCTTATTCGTTGTTTAAATCCTTCTAACTTCTCTACATATAACACCAGTGAAGCGATGGGCAGAATGTATTGTAGTGTGTTGTGTATAGTGTTGTGTATAGTGTTGTGTACGACATTCGTACACCAGCAATAAAACGTTTCTGCAAGAAACATACCTCTTAATCCTTAACCTAACTTCAATGAATAACCTATCCTACCCCGAATTAGCTTGAAAGTTTGCTCCCTGAACAACACTCCTCCTCCTGCTCCACCTCAAGGAATGTTACTTCTCGGGCATATAACGTGTCAGCACCAAGAAGAGGACATGAAGTTAGGGACGTGAAGCACGGAATGTACGGACTTGGTACATGAGTACTGGAACGAGCGATGAATGGCCTCTTCGCCGTCGAATCAACTTCGTCAGCTTAATCAGCGTGATCACACGTTAGAACGCACAAAAAAGCCCACTGCTTATGCAATGGGCTTATCCGTGCTTGGCGACGTCCTACTCTCCCAGGACCCTGCGGTCCAAGTACCATCGGCGCTGAAAGGCTTAACGGTCGTGTTCGAGATGGGTACGCGTGGTTCCCTTTCGCCGTCATCACCAAACGTCTTACTAGAGCTTGCGCCCTCAAAACTGAATAGGAAAGGTAAAACTCCAAAGTGATGCTTGTATCAATGTACTTTTCTTGCTTACGCATAGAAAAGATTGTTAGGATAAGCCCTCGACCGATTAGTATTCGTCAGCTACATGTATTGCTACACTTACACCCCGAACCTATCAACCTCGTCGTCTTCAAGGGGTCTTACTAATTGGGAAATCTCATCTTGAAGGGGGCTTCACGCTTAGATGCTTTCAGCGTTTATCCCGTCCGTACTTAGCTACCCAGCTATGCTTCTGGCGAAACAACTGGTACACCAGCGGTACGTCCATCCCGGTCCTCTCGTACTAAGGACAGCTCTTCTCAAATTTCCTGCGCCCGCGACAGATAGGGACCGAACTGTCTCACGACGTTCTGAACCCAGCTCGCGTACCGCTTTAATGGGCGAACAGCCCAACCCTTGGGACCTACTTCAGCCCCAGGATGCGATGAGCCGACATCGAGGTGCCAAACCTCCCCGTCGATGTGGACTCTTGGGGGAGATAAGCCTGTTATCCCCAGGGTAGCTTTTATCCGTTGAGCGATGGCCCTTCCATGCGGTACCACCGGATCACTAAGCCCGACTTTCGTCCCTGCTCGACTTGTAGGTCTCGCAGTCAAGCTCCCTTTTGCCTTTGCACTCTTCGAATGATTTCCAACCATTCTGAGGGAACCTTTGGGCGCCTCCGTTACTCTTTAGGAGGCGACCGCCCCAGTCAAACTGCCCACCTGACACGGTCCCTCTACCCGATTCAGGGTAGCAGGTTAGAACTCCGATACGATCAGGGTGGTATCCCAACGTCGCCTCCTCACAAGCTGGCGCTCATGACTCAAAGGCTCCCACCTATCCTGTACAGATCGTACCAAAGTTCAATATCAAGTTGCAGTAAAGCTCCATGGGGTCTTTCCGTCTTGTCGCGGGTAACCTGCATCTTCACAGGTATTAAAATTTCACCGGATCTCTCGTTGAGACAGCGCCCAATTCGTTACGCCATTCGTGCGGGTCAGAATTTACCTGACAAGGAATTTCGCTACCTTAGGACCGTTATAGTTACGGCCGCCGTTTACTGGGGCTTCGGTTCATAGCTTCGGGTTACCCCTAACCACTCCCCTTAACCTTCCAGCACCGGGCAGGCGTCAGCCCGTATACTTCGTCTTACGACTTCGCACAGACCTGTGTTTTTGCTAAACAGTCGATTGGGCCTTTTCACTGCGGCCCCCTCGGGCTATTAACCCTACCGGGGCACCCCTTCTCCCTAAGTTACGGGGTCATTTTGCCGAGTTCCTTAACGAGAGTTCTTCCGCGCGCCTTAGCATGCTCTGCTCGCCTACCTGTGTCGGTTTGCGGTACGGGCACCTATACCTAACTAGAGGCTTTTCTTGACAGCCGGAGCTCATGACCTTCGCTACTATAATTTTCGCTCCCCATCGCAGCCCAGCCTTATAGCCGACGGATTTTCCTATCGACAAGCCTCACTACTTAGACGGACTATTCCATCAGTCCGCGTCACTACCCTTCTGTGTCACCCCATTGCTCAAACGGTTTTCGGTGGTACAGGAATTTCAACCTGTTGTCCTTCCACTACGCCTTTCGGCCTCGCGTTAGGTCCCGACTTACCCTGAGAGGACGAGCCTTCCTCAGGAACCCTTAGGCTTACGGCGGACAAGATTCTCACTTGTCTTTTCGTTACTCATACCGGCATTCTCACTTGAATACTGTCCACCAGTCCTTACGGTCTGACTTCAACCTATATTCAACGCTCCCCTACCCAAGTACCATAAGGTACATGCCATAGCTTCGGTGGTGTGTTTAGCCCCGTTACATTTTCGGCGCAGAGTCACTCGACCAGTGAGCTATTACGCACTCTTTAAATGGTGGCTGCTTCTAAGCCAACATCCTGGTTGTCTGTGCAACTCCACATCCTTTCCCACTTAACACACACTTGGGGACCTTAGCTGATGATCTGGGCTGTTTCCCTCTTGACAATGGATCTTAGCACTCACTGTCTGACTCCCGGATAACATGTCTGTGGCATTCGGAGTTTGACTAGACTTGGTAACCCTTGGCGGGCCCCGCACCCAATCAGTGCTCTACCTCCACGACACTCTAATCCGAGGCTAGCCCTAAAGCTATTTCGGGGAGAACCAGCTATCTCCGAGTTCGATTGGAATTTCTCCGCTACCCCCACCTCATCCCCGCACTTTTCAACGTGCGTGGGTTCGGGCCTCCAGTGCGTGTTACCGCACCTTCACCCTGGACAGGGGTAGATCACACGGTTTCGGGTCTACGACTACGTACTTATTCGCCCTATTCAGACTCGCTTTCGCTGCGGCTCCGTCTTTCCAACTTAACCTTGCACGTAATCGTAACTCGCCGGTTCATTCTACAAA
>CP097899.1:1727500-1905000 GCA_023639215.1 Candidatus Pristimantibacillus lignocellulolyticus | reverse complement strand
CAAGCTTCTCTTCAACTCCGCTCGACTTGCATGTATTAGGCACGCCGCCAGCGTTCGTCCTGAGCCAGGATCAAACTCTCCATTAAAGTGTTTGACTTGCTCATTTGTTTCGCTTTTTATTAACAATTTTCACGGGGTGAAAATTGTTAATGGCAGTTCTTTACTCGTTAAACGAGTTATATTTGACGTGTTCCATTTGTTCAGTTTTCAAAGAACTTTCTGTTACCGATGCGGTAACAAGATATTATGTTATCATCTTCTTTCGAGTAAGTCAAGCGCTTTTCAAATTTAGTTTTTCAAAGCGTTTTTGTTACGCCGTCCGAAGCGACAAGAAATAATATACCACGCACATCAATACTTTACAACAAGAATTTTTTACCATATTGTCATTTCTTTTCGCAATACTTTCACCCCTACACAAGCAACAGTATTAGATGTTATTAATATCATTAACTATCCCCCATATGTAGATATAAAACTTTTTTGAAATTGTTTTATCCTAGCGCTTATTTTGTTCAATATAAAACAGTTCCCCTTATAAAGTAGTAAACTAATGATTCTATTATCATTAATTAATGACTCTATAAGTCTGGCTTTGCTTTCTAATAATCACTTCAATACTTACATTACTGTGTTTTAACAGCATCAAATATGTCTCATTTATTATCGCTAGCATAATGTCATCGTCATTAATATATTCCGGCCTGCTTATCTTATTGAGCAAGAAAATATCATAATCTACACAGCAACTCCCAACCTATTCATTGAAGTAGAGAATAACCCATGACGATTTCTAATGTTTTGTTCATTTCATAAATAGAAATGGAGCCCTAGAAGAAAACCAAGCATTCAGCTCAGTTCCTCTAGGGCTCAACCGTTCAAGAGTACATATATCCTATATATGTACTGATCCATTAAAATATCGAGATTCATTAAAGTAGAGTCATTCGTAGTGCATACTATATAGAAGGAAGTCACTCCTATTCACCTAGCATCGCTAATACAATAGACTCATCCTCAATAATTTGAATACCAAGATCTTGAGCCTTCGTAAGTTTACTACCTGCTTTTTCACCAGCAATAACGATATCCGTCTTTTTAGAGACACTACCTGTTACCTTTGCACCACATGCTTCGAGACGCTTTGACAGATCATCGCGACTTAGCGTAGGGAAAGCACCTGTAATAACAATCGTCTTACCAAAGAACGGATTATCCTCTGACACGATCGTAACAGACTCCTCCATTTTAGCTTTTACACCTGCTGCAATCATCGATGCTATACTTTGCTTCGCTGTTTCATCTTGGAAGAAACTCACGATACTCTCTGCTACAATTGCACCTACATCTGGCAATTGGATTAGCTCTTCTACATCAGCATTCATTACAGCTTCAAGACTGCGATAATGCTCAGCTAATGTTTTCGCAGTTGCTTTGCCTGTATTCGATATGCCAAGCGCATATATGAAAGATGCTAGCTCACGATCTTTTGATTTCTCAATCGCTTCAAGTAGCTTATTAGCCTTCTTCTCACCAAAACGATCTAACTTGATTAGATCATCAAAGGTAAGTTGGTATAAATGAGCAGGGTCGGTAACATTACAATCCGCATACAATTGTTCAGCTGTCATAATACTGAAAGATTCAATATCCATTGCATCACGGGATGCAAAGTGAGTAATCCGACCAATTAACTGTGGCCTACAACCTAGTTTGTTATTACAGAATAGGTGAGCACCACGTTGCTCTAATAAAGATCCACACGATGGGCAAGTTGTTGGGAACATAATTTCTTCACCTTGTTCCTCATCCACTTTACCTAATATCTCAGGAATAACATCATTTGAACGACGAATCGTGACAAGCGTGCCTAATGCATGCTTTAGATTTTTACGTTCGATATCGCCCATATTATTCAATGTACAGTTTTGTACCGTTACACCAGCTAGATCAATAGCTTCTACTTTTGCAACTGGTGTGATTTTGCCTGTACGTCCAACTTCCCATGAAACAGATAGTAACGTCGTTTCTGCTTCTTCTGCTTCAAATTTGAAGGCAACAGCCCAACGTGGGAACTTATCCGTGTAACCTAATGCCTCACGTGTTCGCATATCTGTCAATTTAATAACTGCTCCATCAATTAAAAAGTCCAGTGAACTTCTGCGCTCTGAAAGATTAACTAGTTCCTGCTCTAGTTCATTTAGTTGGGAAGCGTAATAAACATACGGATTAACTTTAAAGTGATTCTGTTGCAGAAATTGCTGTAATTCACGATGGTTCTCAAATGAAACCCCTTCTGCATGACCGACATTATATATGTATGCATCTAAATTACGCTCTGCAGTTACTGTTGGATTCAAGTTGCGCAATGCACCAGCGGCAGCGTTGCGGGCATTTTTCAATGGCTCAATTGCCGTTTCATTGTATCTTTCCAAGCTTGATAGCGTCATAATTCCTTCACCTTGAACTTCAATAATGCCATTGGTAAATGGAATCGATAGTGGAATCGAACGAATCGTTTTAACTTGTGCTAGAATCGCTTCACCTACTGCACCATTACCACGAGTAGATGCTTGGACAAGCTTACCTTCATCATAAGTAAGATTAAGAGTTAGTCCATCGAATTTCAATTCCATTACATAGGACGGTTCTGGAAGAAGTTTATCGGGGTTTTTGGCATTATAATCTGCAATAGCCCGCTTCATTTTCGTCTCCCAAGCATAAAGTTGCTCTAGATTTTGTGCTTTATCAAGACTCCACAATCTAGCTAAATGTTTATGTTGTTCAAAACCAGAAAGCATCTCTCCTCCAACACGTTGTGTTGGTGAATGCGGCAATTTCTCTCCTACTTGTTGTTCTAGTTGAACTAATTCATCATATAACTTATCATACTCGGCATCACTTACCGTAGGAGCATCTAACGTATAGTAACTATAATTGAGCTGATTCAATGTCTCAATTATAAGCTCCATCCGCTCCTGAGCTTGTATCATCGACATAAATATCCCTCCAAATTCGCAATCAGGGTAGTTCAAAAGCGGACTTTAATAACGACGATTAGCTTTGTAGAGCATTCGACGATTGTTAAAACCCACTTTTTGAACCTTTATTAAACTTTATACTTTCCTAATCGGCGCAAAACTTGCTAGTAACTTCTTAATCCCTACTGGTGCAGGGAAAGCAATTTGCAATTCCATATCGTTATCTTTCCCTTTCACCGATACAACCGTACCTTCGCCCCATTTACCATGTGCCACTCGATCGCCAGCACTATAGCTAACTGGACCACTTTGGTCAGATTGGGATGAAGCTGCTTTTTTCGCCGCTTCTAGTCCAGACGTTACCGTTACAGTACTTCTTCCTCCTGTCGAGATACTACTGCCTTGACTACGGGAACTACCAAATCCAAAACCTGATTGCTGGGAACCTGTGCTTGTACGAGCACCACCAGTATATCCTCCGCCAATACTACGAGTATTCCCACCATTAGGTGATACTATCTCACGAACTTCTTCAGGGATTTCCTTAAGGAAGCGTGAAGGCATATTAAATGCGGTACGACCAAATAATGTTCTCATTTTCGCTGACGATAAATATAACTGTTGCTCTGCACGTGTAATTCCTACATATGCAAGTCGACGTTCTTCCTCTAATTCGTCGTTATCCGTTAACGCACGCGAATGCGGGAATACCGTCTCTTCCATCCCTACAATAAATACGACAGGGAACTCTAAACCCTTCGCACTATGCATTGTCATTAGAATTACTGTATCTTGCGACTTCTCTTTCTCTTCTTCATCGTCGTTCATGGAATCAATATCTGCAATCAACGCTAAATCGGTAAGAAACGCAACAAGTGTACGATCATCATTACGTTGTTCAAAATCCATCGTTACGGACAAGAACTCTTCTATATTCTCTACACGAGTCGTTGATTCAATCGTATTTTCACGTTGCAACTCTAATTTATACTCCGACATTTCGAGAACTTTCTCCGTTAATTCCGTTACAGTGAGTTCATCAACAGCAGCACTCAGCTTAGAAATCATATTATAGAAGGAAATAAGTTGTTCTCTTGTTTTCCCTTTCACATCTACTAGATCAATATTACTTAATACTCTATAGATCGAAGTCCCTTGCGCTGTAGCTGCAGCAGCAAGCTTAGCTACTGTGGTGTCACCAATACCCCGTTTAGGAACATTAATAATACGTACAAGACTAATATCATCATCTGGATTAGAGATGAGACGAAGATATGCCAGTATGTCTTTAATCTCTTTACGATCATAGAACTTAATTCCGCCTACAATTTGATATGGAATTTCAGACTTAATTAATGTTTCCTCTATTAAACGTGATTGTGCATTCGTACGATAAAGAATCGCATGATCGCTATACTTACGATTCTTTGCCATATTGTTCTGAATGACACCTGTGACAAAGTAACCTTCCTCACGATCACTTTCAGCAAAGTAGACAGAAATTTTATTACCTTCACCTTGATCAGTCCATAGGTTTTTCGCTTTACGCCCACTATTTAGAGCTATAACAGCATTGGCTGCATTCAGAATATTGGCTGTAGAACGATAATTTTGCTCTAACATAATCGTTTTCGCTTCAGGATAATCATCTTCAAAGTTCAAAATATTCGAGATATCAGCACCACGCCAACGATAGATTGACTGATCGCTATCACCAACAACGCATATATTATGATGTTGATCTGCAAGCATTCGACATAACATATATTGCGCACGGTTCGTATCTTGATACTCATCAACATGTATATAACGGAATTTGTTTTGATAGAACTTCAACGCTTCTGGCTCTTCCTTAAATAACTGTATCGTTTTCATAATAAGATCATCAAAATCTAACGAGTTATTGTTTTTTAATCGTTTCTGATACATCTTATATATTTTGGCAACGATGTTTTGGAAGTAATCTCCAGCTTTGTTCTCATACGCCTCGGGAGAAATGAGTTCATTTTTCGCTGAGCTTATTGTCGCTTGTACCGATTTCGGCTCAACCTTCTTCACATCAATATTTTCATCCTTCATACAACTACGGATAACAGATAATTGATCAGTAGAATCGAGAATTGAGAAGTTCGATGAAAAGCCGATTCGGTCAATATCTTTACGTAAAATACGTACGCACATGGAGTGGAATGTAGACACCCAAATGTCACGTCCTGATGCACCAACTAGAGCGCTAACCCGCTCCTGCATTTCTCTTGCCGCTTTATTCGTAAATGTAATAGCTAATATACTCCATGGAGCTACTCTATTTTTCTCAATGAGATAGGCGATACGATGCGTTAATACTCTAGTCTTTCCACTACCTGCTCCTGCCATAATAAGTAATGGACCTTCTGTCGCTTTCACTGCTTCTCGTTGCGGAGCATTCAGCTTCTGCACCGCATCATCGATACTAAATGAACTAAACATCTATCCCACTCCTTTAATCTTTTTATATACATCATTCGAAACAACACCTTATAAATAAAAAGTAACTTCGAATGGATAGTCTTTAATAATTGCAATATATTATATTAATTGCATTGATTTAATCGATTTAACTGCTTGTACCGTTTCTAATGCTGCTTCTATATTATTGTATACAATATTACCTACGACAACGGTATGAGCATATTTGGCAGCTTCACTTGCACGCTCTACTCCATCTATCCCACCACCGTAGAACAATTTAGCTCCTTCTACTTCCGATGCAATACGTCGAAGCAAGCTCATATCACCAAAGCTCCCACTATATTCTATGTATAGGAGCGGAAAATGTAGTAATCGATCAGCCATCCATACATAGGGAAGTATCTCTTGTGTTGATAAAGATGCTTCTGCGCCAGACACTTTAGCGGCAGTACAATCTTCATTGAGCACAATATATCCCGAAGCAGCTGTCATATGCCAAGGCACAAAATGTCCATATGTCTGCAAACCTTCTAGTTGATTCAACATCAAATAATCAGCTTGCTTAGTATTAAGAACAAACGGTACAAAATATCCGTCGAAACCAGGAACAGCTCCATCCATCGTTGATACTTCAAGCGCACAATCTAAGCTGTAACGACGTATACGAGATAATAATTCTACTGTATTTTCATAAGTAACACCACTTGAGCCCCCTACAATAATTGCATCCGTCCCAGACATACAAATAAGCTCTAAATGCTCTTCACTTATGTCACGATCAGGGTCAAGCTTGAACACATGTTCCCACTGTGAAAACCATTGATTATCCACATTTCCCCTCCTTAAACTTTTCATAATCTACTTGATACTCTACTCGTAGATGAAAAGTAGCTTCGTAAGCATAAGCTAACTTGCTACAGAAAAGGTCAAGCCCTCACGCACGACTTGACCACATTCCTCAGTATCTTCTATATATACACTACAATACTATCTAAACGAATCACACACACCTTGCGAATCAATAGCGAATCTTTGAGCATTCCAGCGGAAAGCTCAATAGGAGCCATCTTCCCTCCGACTCAAACCCACAAGCTCTTCAAGCTAGTAGCGAATCTTTGGGCATTCCAGCGGAATGTTCAATAGGAGCCATCACCTCAACGCGGATCCACTCAAGAAGCCTTTGAAAACTTCGGAGGTAGGATCACTTGTCAACTCCGAGAAGATGACATGAAGCTAGGAAATCCGAGAAACGGAGCGTACGTTATTGGTACGTGAGTATCACAGGATTCCGATGAATGGCATATTCGACGTCGAGTATACTACTCCGAGTTACTTCGAGTTCACAAGTGATCCACGGGTAACGCCCAACTGATTCGTAGCCTTCAACCCTCTCCACACTTGCGTACCTGTAATCTTGCCATCAAGTGCATCGCGATATAATTGAATTACTTCTTGAACTTTATCTGCGCCTTCCTCTAAGAACTCTACGCGATATTGCTCTACGCCTAGTTCAATAAAGTTTTTCAAATATTCAGCACCAGATTGCTCGACTGCATTATATACCGTATTACGACAACCTTCATCTACACGTACAGGATGACTCATGCCGATACGATCTTGCAGTGATGCTCTTGATGTTTCACAAGGACGACCACAGTTCGTGTAGTTTGTTCCTTCACTTAAGAATGTACAGTATACACAATGTTCAGTATGGAACATCGGTAAATGCTGATGGATAACTACTTCCATCTTACTCGTGTTAGAACGTTCAAGAAGATCGACCATTTGTTGAATGTTCAAGTCATATGATGGTGTTACAGCATCTAAACCACTTTCAAGGAATAGATTAACTGCTTTATGATTGGCAATATTCAACGAGAAGTCACCGATCAATTTAGGGAAAGGCGCATCTGGATTTGCCATTTTTGCACGTAAATAATAGTACAGCGCTCCAGTATTACGTACAAGCACCGCATCTGGTTTTAGTTTTAAAATATTCGCATGATAGCCATTCTCGTTCGGCATATGAATACGAGGAGTTGCTAATGCAATTTGTTTCCCTGCCTTACGAGCTATTTCTATTGCGGCTGGGAACTGCTTAATAAATTCAAAATCGGCATAAATGAAGTCTATATCTGTAGCTACCGCAGCTTCAACTTGCTCTAATGTACGACATAACGCTATCAGTTTAGCATCGCGACCATTAACGATTGGTGTTGGTTGATTCTTATTATCGAATGCATCATCCATCGCATTAACTTCATGCTTAATATAGACAGGCGGTTTCGGACGTTCTCCCGCAAGTTGTTCTACTGCTTCACGACGTAAACGATTCAATTCACGCATTGGAATAATTAGATTACCTTGAAGTAACACTTCTAATTGATCAAGTTGATACACAGTACCACCTAGACGTCCTAGTTGTTCTTCTAGTAGAGCCGCATCCATTGGACGTTTCATTGCTTCTTCAAGCAATAGTTCAGAAGCGATTTCCACTGTTGTTCCTTTTTCTACATCAGTCCACCACGTACGCAGTGGTTCACCGATCGCACCTGTAACTTTAATATGAAGCGGGAATACACGATATGGCTTATCCGTTTCAAACGAAGCACGTAATGCTCTGTCTAGTGCAGGATCATTCGTTTTCCAAACGCGATCGCCCACATGAACTTTGCGCAAATCTACATCATTACGGCCTGGTACAAGCTCAATAAGAATACCTTCAGGAGCTTCCGATTCTAATTTCACACCTTGACGACGAACATCATATACTCGTCCGCCTTCTTCTTTCTGCGTTGGATCACCAGCATCAAATACAACTCCATCGCCACGCTTAAGTGGAGCTTCAAGACGAAGGGTTACCGCATCACGCATAACACGTTCTACTTTACCAAGGTATACCCCACGACTTTTCGGGAAAGTACCATCAACAAGTTCCTTATTATTCGTACCTTCTAGGAAACCATGCGTGAATCCACGAGAGAAACTTTGTTGCAATTCACGCACTTCTTCTTTGGATGGTTTAGATGAATCTCCATCAAAATATTTATCAATCGCTTTGCGATATTTCCTTACCACGTTAGCTACATACTCAGGTGTTTTCAAACGACCTTCTATTTTGAAAGAAGTTACTCCTGCTTCTATTAATTCAGGGACAATTTCGATCGCCGCTAAATCTTTTGGAGATAATAAGTAAGCTACTGCACCCATAGGTTTTTGCTCACCATCAACGATAAGATCATAAGGCAAACGACAAGCTTGTGCACATTCACCACGATTGGCAGAACGACCGCCCCACATTTCGGAAGTTAAGCATTGTCCAGAATAGGATACACAAAGCGCACCGTGAACAAATACTTCCATTGGCAACTTTGCTTGGTCTCCAATCGTTTTAATTTGCTTCAAATTATTTTCACGACCAAGTACAACACGTTCCATATCGAACGGCTTTGTAAATTCTACTGCTTCAGGCGATGTAATGGTCATCTGTGTTGAACCGTGAATCGGGAAATCTGGTGAAAGCTCACGTATTAATTTGACAAGACCTAGATCTTGTACGATAACAGCATCTACACCAGCATCGATACACATTTCAATTAAAGTTTGTGCATCTCGTAATTCATCCTCAAATACAAGAATATTGAATGTCAAAAAGCCCTTAACTCCGTACGTATGCAGGAAGGACATAATCTCTGGAAGCTCTTCACTTCTAAAATTGTTGGCGCGGGCACGGGCATTGAATTTTTCCACTCCGAAAAAGACCGCATCTGCTCCATTAGCAACCGCAGCTCGCATACAATCCCAATCTCCAGCCGGTGCTAATAGTTCTATATCTGATCGTGTTAAAGTCATTTTTATAGTCCTCTCATTGTCGTAATCTCATAGACTTACGATGATCTCTTATGCAATATATGATAAAAGTGGAAGTAGTCCAATCTATCTTTTTTCTAGTTAATAGTGTAACAAAGCTGAGCCAGATATTCCACAAGACATTACTGCCATATTCACTTTAATAGGTAGTTCAAACAGCAAAATTTGATAACGAGGTCATGAAGCAAGCTTATTCGACTTCGAATATGAAGCGAACTTGGAAAGTCCGGGACTCGTGTACCTACTACGTACACTGGAGCTTCCTCCTTCCTCAAGTAGCACTCCATCTTCTTGATTCTGAAATCCTGCTTTTTGAACCTTTATTGAATAGTGGTAGTTCAAACAGCAGAACTTGATAACAATGTTATATAGAAAGCATATTCGCATCGAATGTGGAGTACACTTAAGCTTTGCAACGTATTTGTCTACTTATTATGTGATTTTGTGATTGCACTTGAAGTTACTCTCTATTAGAGGCATTATAATAGTATAGTCTACATGATTCACGTATAAAAACTTTTTAACCATACTTAGTTAATGCTTCCGAAATGATTTTTCATTTACGAGAAGTATAACAAGATGCAAACGAAAATTTTAGGAGGTTATTTTAAGATGAAATTAGGCGTATTCGCGGTATTATTCTCGCAAAAACCATTTGAAGAAGCTTTAGATTATATTGCCGCAAAAGGGCTAGATGCTATTGAAATTGGTACAGGCGGTTATCCTGGCAACGCACATTGCGATCCAGATGTACTTCTTGCAGATGCCGGTAAATTGAAAGCGTTTAAACAAGCTGTAGAATCTCGCGGATTAATGATCAGCGCACTTAGCTGCCATTCCAATCCACTTCATCCACAAAAACATCTTGCTCAAGCAGATGATACAATCATTCGTAAAACAATTGAGCTTGCTAATCGTCTTGAAGTTCCAGTTGTTAATACATTCTCTGGCTGTCCTGGTGACCATGAAGATGCGAAATATCCAAACTGGCCCGTAGCTCCTTGGCCAAATGATTTCCAAGACATTTTAACATGGCAATGGGAACAAAAAGTTATACCTTATTGGTCTGACATTAACAATGTAGCTACTGATGCTGGCGTGAAGATCGGTCTAGAGCTACATGGCGGCTTCTCTGTTCATAGCCCTGCAACAATGCTTCGTCTTCGTGAAGCAACTGGTAAAGCTATCGGTGCAAACCTTGACCCAAGTCATATGTGGTGGCAAGGTATTGATCCTGTACAAGCGATTCATATTCTTGGACGTGAA
Organism: Candidatus Pristimantibacillus lignocellulolyticus; assembly: GCA_023639215.1. Lineage (NCBI taxonomy): Bacteria > Bacillati > Bacillota > Bacilli > Caryophanales > Paenibacillaceae > Pristimantibacillus (SeqCode) > Pristimantibacillus lignocellulolyticus (SeqCode). Next base: position 1,894,432 of record CP097899.1, on the reverse strand, counting down.
GGTGCTATTCATCACTTCCATGCTAAAGATACAACTATTGATCCTGTTAACGTTAATCGTTATGGTCTAACCGATATGCAAAGCTATTCCAATATGCTTGATCGCGCTTGGCAATTCCGCAGTGTAGGTTTCGGTCATGATCTAAAAACTTGGGCTGACATTATGAGTGCACTGCGTCTAGTTGGCTACGACTATGTTGTAAGCATCGAGCATGAAGATGGCTTAATGTCCGTTGAAGAAGGATTCTCAAAAGCAGTAGAAAATCTTCAGCAAGTACTTATCCGCGAACCTTTAGGCGACATGTGGTGGGTATAAGCATTACTTCTATAGATCACGAAAAAAGTTCCACCGATAACGGTGGAACTTTTTATCATTTAGACTATTAGAACCATACTTGCGAGATCATAATAACGTCGATAACTACGAAAACCGCTAATGAAACAGTTGCAAAACCGATTGCAAAAATATTTTTCTTCTTCTCTTTAACCAAACGAACAAAACCAATCGCAATAACAATGGTAAACGCTAGCATAAACCAATCAAATGGATCAATATTTATTGCTTTTGTTGCTGCTTCTGTTGCCTCTGCTGCCAAAAACATGAAGAATACCCCCTTATTGACACGTGTCCTATTATTTATATATCGTATCTTGTATGTCGTCAACAAGCAAGTACGAATAGTAAATGTTGGATGCTTTGTCACGTAATGTTCACATTTTCAAACCGATTATGTAAGCTATGATGGTTGAATGTTACATATCATATCCCATCATAGCCTTATTTATTACTGCTCCGTAACAAGCTTTTGCTCAGAACGAAGTCGATCACGTTCAAGAATTGGAGCAAGATACTTACCTGTATAGGATTCTTTCACCTGTACAACTTTTTCAGGCGTACCTGTTGCTACAATCATTCCTCCGCCATTTCCGCCTTCAGGACCAAGATCAATAATATAATCTGCTGTCTTAATTACATCAAGATTATGCTCAATGACCAGGACAGATTCGCCTGAATCGACTAGGCGATGCAATACATCTAATAACCGAGAAATATCATAAGCATGTAAACCTGTTGTAGGTTCATCGAGAATATATAAAGTTTTACCTGTACTTCTGCGGTATAATTCAGCGGCTAGCTTCACACGCTGCGCTTCACCACCAGAAAGTGTTGTCGCAGGTTGACCAAGCTTCATATATCCTAATCCGACATCAAATAATGTTACTAATTTACGTTGGATTCGAGGAATATTTTCAAAGAACGTACAGCCATCTTCGATGGTCATTTCTAGTACTTCAGCAATACTTTTCCCTTTATACTTCACTTCAAGTGTTTCGCGATTATAACGTTTACCTTTACAAATCTCGCAAGGAACATATACATCGGGCAAGAAATGCATTTCAATTTTGATAATACCATCGCCACGACAAGCTTCACAGCGACCGCCTTTCACATTGAAACTGAAACGCCCTTTCTTGTAACCACGAACTTTCGCTTCATTCGTAGATGCATATAAATCACGAATATCATCGAAAACGCCAGTATATGTGGCAGGATTAGATCGCGGAGTACGACCAATTGGGGATTGATCAATCTCAACGACTTTTTCAATATGTTCTAGACCACGAACCTCTTTATGTTCACCAGGACGAGTCTTCGCTCGATTCAAATCTCGTGCAAGTACTTTATATAGTATTTCATTCACAAATGTTGATTTACCAGAACCAGATACTCCTGTTACAGCTGCAAATACACCTAATGGTATTTTCACCGTAATATTACGCAAATTATTTTCCTTCGCTCCAACAACTTCAAGCCATCGATCACTTAATGCTCTTCGCTTTAATGGTACTTCTATAAAGTCTTTACCACTCAGATAACGTCCCGTAATCGAATTATCGTCAGCCATAATCTCTGCCGGTGTACCTTGAGCGATAATTTGTCCACCATGAATACCTGCTCCCGGACCGATATCAATTATATAATCAGCTGCAAGCATGGTGTCTTCATCATGTTCAACTACGATAAGTGTGTTACCAAGATCTCTCATATGAACTAACGTTTCGATCAATCGATCATTATCTCGTTGATGTAGACCAATACTTGGCTCATCGAGAATATATAATACACCCATTAGACTAGATCCAATTTGCGTTGCTAGGCGAATTCGCTGTGCTTCGCCACCAGATAAAGTGCCTGCTGCACGACCAAGTGAAAGATAGTTTAGTCCTACATTAACCAAGAACCCTAATCTATTCGTTAGTTCTTTCAATATTAGACTAGCTATTGTATATTCTTTGTCTGTTAATTGTAACTGTTCGAAGTATTGTTCTGCGTCTCCAATGGACAAGCTGGTTACGTGAGCGATGTTTACATCACCAATTGTTACTGCTAATGTCTCTTTACGAAGACGTTGCCCTTTGCAAGAGCTACAAGGCTTAGCACTCATATACCCCTCGATATGTTCACGCATCATATCTGATGCAGTATCACGATAACGACGTTCTAGATTATTAACGATACCTTCAAATGGAACGTAAGCTTCTTTTCTAGCACCGAAATCATTTTCGTATAGGAAACGAACTTTTTCTCCATTTGTTCCATAGAGTAATTTCTTCATCTGTTCACTGCTAAGCTCAGATACTGGTACATCTTGTGGGATACCGTAATGCTCAGATACAGACTTCAGAAATTGTGGATAGTAATTAGAAGTGCTACCCGCCCAAGCAAGAAATGCACCTTCAGCAATCGACTTAGAGTAATCAGGTATGAGCATATCAGGATCAACAATCATTTTTGAACCTAGTCCATCACAATCAGGACAAGCACCGTAAGGACTATTGAAAGAGAACATTCGCGGAGCAAGTTCTTCAATGCTGAAACCACATTCCGGACAAGCCAAATTAGAACTGAATAGTAATTCTTCCTGTCCCATCACATCTACTAGCACTCTACCTTCACTGAGGTTAAGCGCAGTTTCTAGAGAATCTGCAAGTCTAGACTCGATATCTGCTTTTACTACAATACGATCGATAACAACTTCAATACTATGTTTCTTATTCTTATCAAGCTCAATTTTTTCAGTTAACTCTCTAATTTCGCCATCTACTCTTACACGTACATAACCTTGCTTTTGCATATCAGCTAATAGCTTTGTATGCTCGCCTTTTCTACCTGAAACGATAGGGGCTAGTATTTGTAATCGAGTACGTTCCTCGTATTCCATAATGCGATCAACCATTTGTTCGACCGTCTGAGCTGTAATTTCAATGCCATGCGTTGGGCAGTGTGGTTTACCTATACGAGCAAATAATAATCGCAAATAATCATAGATTTCCGTTACCGTTCCGACGGTTGAACGTGGGTTTCGGCTAGTAGTCTTTTGATCAATGGAAATTGCCGGTGATAGTCCCTCAATAGAGTCCACATCAGGCTTATCCATCTGTCCAAGAAATTGTCTTGCGTAGGAACTTAATGACTCAACATATCGACGCTGACCTTCTGCATAGATCGTATCGAATGCGAGTGAAGATTTTCCTGATCCACTTAGACCAGTCAACACTACAAACTTATCTCGAGGAATCGTTACATCAATGTTTTTCAAATTATGTGCGCGTGCACCTTTTACAACGATTTTGTCAATTGCCACATCTTTTCCCCCTAAAACTATTCATGACTATATATTTCGCTATTTATATATGAGAAGTTGCATCGTAAGCATGTGCTAAATATTTCGAACTACATTTCAATTAGTGCTCTAAATGTTCGGCTGTCAGTACCAAGAAGATGCACTCCAGCGGAAACGAGTAGCACAGCGTACGTTTTCTGTACGTGATTACAAGTAGGCTTTCGATGGAGGGCATATTCGACGCCGACTAGGCTACGACAGTATAATCATCGTGATCACAGTCGGACATTTAGAGCTACCTCTAGAGCTACCTATCCTAGTTGTTCTGCTTTTAGCTCAAGCAACGCATCCCTCAGCTCCGCTGCACGCTCGAACTGTAAGTTTTTCGCTGCATCTTTCATTTCAGCTTCCAACTTTTCAATAAGTGATGCAAACTCTTTCTTCGTAAGTTTCTTATTGGCTGCATCAGTTAAGTAATCTGCTTTAGATTCTGCGACTTTCGTTGCTTCAATAACACCTTGAATATCTTTACGAATCGTTTGAGGCACAATACCATTCGCTTCATTATGTGCGATCTGTATTTCACGACGACGAGCAGTCTCCTTCAACGCAAGATCCATTGAATTGGTAATCTTATCGCCATACATAATAACTAAGCCCTCACTATTCCGAGCTGCACGACCAATTGTCTGAATAAGCGAACGCTCAGAACGTAAAAATCCTTCTTTATCAGCATCGAGAATAGCTACTAGACTAACCTCAGGTAAATCAAGACCTTCTCTAAGCAAGTTGATTCCAACTAACACATCGAATACTCCAAGTCGTAGATCTCGTAAAATCGCTATTCGCTCTAATGTTTTGATCTCAGAGTGAAGATAACGAACCTTAAGACCAATATCCTTCATATAGTCCGTGAGATCTTCTGACATTTTCTTCGTTAATGTTGTAACGAGCACACGCTCATCTTTAGCAATGCGCAAATGGATTTCATGTAATAGATCATCAATCTGACCTTTTGATGGTCTCACTTCAATGACGGGATCAAGCAAACCTGTTGGACGAATAATTTGTTCTACCATTGTCGGACAGTGTTCCATCTCATATGGACCAGGCGTTGCCGAAACATAAACTAATTGATTCGTTTTCGCTTCAAACTCCTCAAAACGCAGTGGACGGTTATCTAGTGCAGAAGGTAGACGGAAGCCATGATTAACTAACATTTCTTTTCGAGCTTTATCGCCATTAAACATCGCTCGAATTTGTGGCAGTGATACATGTGACTCATCAATTACTACGAGCATATCATCAGGAAAATAATCTAATAATGTATATGGCGTTGCACCCCGCTCACGGAATGTGAGTGGACCGGAATAGTTCTCAATACCAGAACAAAAACCCATTTCTGCCATCATCTCAAGATCATAACGAGTCCGTTGTTCTAATCTTTGAGCTTCCAGTAACTTTCCTTGTTCACGGAAATTAGCTAATTGCTCTTCAAGCTCTTGTTCAATATTAACGATTGCCCGCTTCATTGTTTCTTCTTGTGTAACGAAGTGAGATGCTGGGAATATAGCAATATGTTCGCGTTCCCCTAATACTTCACCAGTAATAACATCCATCTCGCATATCCGTTCTATCTCATCACCAAACATTTCAATGCGAACAGCACGTTCATTATTAGCAACCGGGAAAATCTCAACAACATCACCACGAACTCGAAACGTACCGCGAGTAAAGCTAATGTCATTACGTTGATATTGAATATCAACAAGCGAACGAAGAATCTCATTTCGCGATTTTTCCATTCCTACACGTAATGAAACAACAAGACTGCCGTACTCAGCAGGCGAACCTAAACCATAAATACAAGAAACACTGGCTACAATAATTACATCGCGACGTTCAAATAGTGCAGTTGTTGCTGAATGTCGTAGCTTATCTATTTCATCATTAATGCTAGAATCTTTTTCTATAAATGTATCTGTAGATGGAATATAGGCTTCTGGTTGAAAGTAATCATAATAACTTACGAAATATTCAACCGCATTGTTAGGGAAGAAGGTTTTAAACTCACTACATAATTGCGCGGCAAGTGTTTTATTATGAGCGATAACGAGTGTTGGACGATTGACACGTTCAATAACATTAGCCATCGTGTACGTTTTACCAGTACCTGTTGCTCCAAGCAATGTTTGATGTCTCTTGCCCTCTTGCAAACCCTTAATGATTTGTTCAATGGCTCGTGGCTGATCCCCTCGAGGCTCATAGTTCGAAACAATTTCAAATTGTGACATAGTATCCTCCCATCCATATATTCACCTATCTATTTTTATTGGATATTCAAAAAGCAGACTTTGATAACGAAGTGATGCAAGAAGCTTATTCGGCTTCGAATAGGTAGCGAACTTGGGAAGTCCGGGTCTCGTGTACCAATTACGTACACTGGAGCTTCCTCCTTCCTCAAGTAACACTCCCTCTTCTCGATTCTGAAAGCCTGCTTTTTGAATTTATACTGCATTTTGAACTAATACTATTAGTATAGTCAAAATGCAAGCAGTTCAACTAGTACTCACTGTTAAAATATTCTAGATATTTCTGTTTTTTATTTGTAGATGTCGATTATGAAATAAGCGAACCATCGTGATCACAGTCGGACATTTAGAACATCATCTTCTAATGAAAGTTCTAAATGTTCGGCTGTCGCCCGCCAAGAAGATGCACTCCAGCAGAAACGAGTAGCGCAAGTAGTAGTTATTGGTACACGAGCACCTACAATGTTTCTACAAGAAACATACATCGGAAGCTTATACCAGGCTTATGATGGAGGGCATATTCGATGCCGAATTAACTTCAGCGGGTAACCGCGTGATCACAGTCGGACATTTAGAACTACCTGTAAAAATAAGAATGTATGTTCCCTTCTATTATTATATCCCCTAAAAAGGTATAGCCGCAAGTGCTAAACCAATATTGGTTTAACTCTTACGGCTAATCATCCAATCTTCGTACCATTCCAACATTTCAGTCGGTAAAGGTAAATCTAATTCATCTAACATTTCTTGTTCTTGTTTCTCGTAATATTGCTTAAGTCTATCGTACTGGCCTAGTTGATGATATGCTTCAAGCATATAGACACCATATTCAAATTGGTACGGATTGAATTGTTTAAAACGCTCACCTAATTGCAATAGTTTCGTCCATTTACCGTCATGATACAAATGCAGAAGTAATTGTCTTGCATAATACATCCACAATTGTCTTAATCGTTCGCGCTCACTCTCAGCCCATAAATAATCATAGTCTTCCATATAATCACCGTCGTATTGCTCCAAGCAATACTTCAGTTTCTCATAATATTGAGGATCCTTCTCATCTAATTCATTAACTAATGTTTCCCATGCCTCAACATCTATATAAGTATTTTCTAACCTTAGACAGTAACCTTCTTGAATACTGTCATTATCAATTTTCACTTCTATACCAGACTCTTTCAAACATTTTCTGATTTGATAGATAACGGTATACAGCTGTGTCATTGCGCGCTTCTTATCTAGTTCAGGTGAAAACATATTCATAATTTTATATTTAGGTACAAATTCACCACGTCGATGTAGTAAATAAGCAAATAATTCTTGAGCTTTTGCAGTCCTCCACTTGGGATATACAATAGCACTTTGCACTGCTTGAAAGCGAATCTTTTTCATGCAGTATATACTTTGTCGATGTGATGTGACTACAACATCTTGCAGGGATGCAGCGATTTCATTTTTACTATGCAATCGTTCTATCGTTTTCTGTAGACGTTGCATAGATAATGGCTTTAATAAATAATCCATCGCATTTAATTCAAATGCTTTAACAGCATATTCATCGTATGCAGTTACAAAAATAATTTCAATAGTTGGTATAAGTTGTTGTAATAATTCTGCCGCCTCAAGCCCCGACATTTCTGGCATATTAATATCAAGAAAAACAACATCAAGCTTATTACTCTTAGCAAATTGGATCGCTTCGCTTACTAACTGAAAGCTATGTATTACAATTTCTGGTACACCGTGTTCAGCGAATACACTCCTTACCATTCTTTCTAACTGCACTAAAGCTAACTTCTCATCATCGACTAATAGTAGTTGCAAGCTAAGCACCGCCTGTTCTAAAACTCTTTATAACTTCGAGACATAACATCTTGCAATAAAAAGTAGCCTCGGAAGCACAAGCTATAATCTCAATAAGTAAAGCCTATTATGATATAGTTACGCTCATAATAGGCTAATGTTTCGATTTAATGGTTAATTTTTACTATGATAAGGCTACGTTACAGATGTACTCGACGATTCAGCAATTATCGCGCTTTGTTTGCTCAGCAGCTTTGTTCTGCCTAACCAAGTAAATAGAGAGGGCTCTTTATATTTGGCTAAATATTTGGCTTGTTCATCTGGAGCGAGAATAATACCGAGTTGATGATGTTCATCAGCATAACGGGTACGCTGAGCAAACTTCAAATCTCTATTATTGTTAAGTAGCGCTAATTTACAAAACGCAGGATTAATAGACATTGCCTCGTATAATTGTTCCAAGGTATGTACATCTTGCCCATTTGCCTTAATAATAATATCGCCAATTTCAATATTCATCTGCTCGGCAGGAGAAGACTTCACGACAGCTAACACTTTCAACCCATTGTTGTCTTGCCCATATAACGGGGTTTGCTTCGATTCTTGTGAATTATTATACCAATTGAGCAGTTCGGAAGCTATTAACGTAAGTATTGCTGATACCCATATAAGACCACTAACCCACCATGATCCAATGGATATTAATAATAACACGCAAGAAACTAATAGCCCTTGTCGAGATACTCGCAGAGCAAGTTGCTTTGGAGTAACTGCTTGCGTTAATTGTGTGACACCAATCATAAGTGGGCACGCTAGCATTAACCAAGCTTCATTAGACATACTCATAAAGAACGGCTGTCCGTATGCTGTATTAAACAAAAATGCTCCGGATTGTTCTGGTGTTACTGGCATAAATAAAAGTAATGGGATAGGCCAATAACCTTGTAAAACGTAACCGCCGATGACTTTTCCACGTTTGCCTGACATATAAACAGGACTTATCATATGTTTATGTTGAATTCGCACTAACACGCTTTGAGCTATTCCAAGCAATGCGCTTATAACCAACAAACTAAATGCATTAATATCAAGTAAAGTTTGATAGATGAACGCCAAATCATTTTGTAAAGAAAGGGGACCTATAACTGAAGCAATAAGATGAAGTATAGCAACAATTCCAGCACTGTAGGATATTGTTAAAAAACGCACTTTGAAAACTGTAAGTATAAGCATAATAAACCATAACCAATAAATAGTTGGGACGGTTAATGTAAAGCCTAATACCGCGGCAATAACAGATACTAAAATAGCGGCAACTAGCCCACCTAATATCATAAATACCATCGGAAGTTTCCATTCCTTTAATTTCACCGAAAACATAGAACGTTCCATACGTACGCGGTATAAGAACATCGTGAGTAATAACATAAGTGAAATATAGAATAACGGTTGTATCAATAAGGAAACCAGGGCTTTCCCTAATACTTGAAGCCAAAGTTCTATATCGCCCACCGCTCATACACCCCTTCGAATGTTCATATTGAGTAAATAAGAAAAAAGGCTAGTCTCTCTAGAAAGAGAAACCAACCTTTAAAGAATTCGACAAAAATCAATTATTTCCTGCCTACTTGATTCAATGCTTTTTGCAATTGCACATCATGTTGGTCATCACGAATATATTCAATGACTTTCTCTTCTAGCTTCATTGCCGTTTTACTGTCTACGATGCCAGTGTTGAGAAGCTGTTGGTCTTTTTGAAATGCCTTTACAGACGTTTCAGTCTGTTTGCTGAAATATCCATCCTGACGATCTACTTTATAGCCTAACGCATCTAACATGATCTGCAAACCACGTACTTGCTCACTCAAATGATCTACTTTCAATTCATCAGTTACATTCAAAGGAGCTGTACTGTATACAGCATTAGGTTCAACCACGATATCTGGTGTAACTCCTTTTTCATTAATCCAATTTCCTTTAGGCGTTAACCATTTGGCAATCGTTAATTTTATTAACCCGCCATCGGATAGAACTTTATTAAAGCTGACTTGTACCGTTCCTTTACCATAGGTTTGTTGCCCTAGTACGGTTGCACCTGCTGATTCTTGAAGCGCACCTGCTAATATCTCAGAAGCACTTGCGCTACCACCGTTCGTCATCACTACAATAGGATACTCCTTTTGCTCGCCTCCTTGAGCATAAGTTTTCTCCTTCTTGCCAGCACGATCTTCTACCTGCACGACGACGCTGCCTTCTTTCATCATTAGCTGTGCAATCTCCACTACGCCTTGCAGAACACCACCAGGATTATTACGTACATCGATAACTAACCCTTTCAGTCCTTTTTCTTCCAGAGCAGCTAATTCTACAGCAAACCTTTCTGCTGTGTGCATGGAAAACTGAGTAATCGAAATCTTACCAATCCCTTGTTCGTCGATCGAAGAATATACCGTTTCGATATCAATATCATCACGGATAAGTACAATACTTATCGGTTCCGAATGTCCAGATCTTTTTATCTCTAGCTTAACCTTACTCCCTTTTTCACCACGAATAAGATTTACTGATTCTTGTATTGATAGTCCAGCAAGACTATCGCCATTTACAGATATAATAATATCTTTGGCTATTATACCGCCACGTTCAGCAGGAGAACCTTTTATCGGTGAAACTACAACCGTTTGTCCGTTTTCCATACCTACTTCAGCTCCAATTCCCGAGAAAGAACCTTCAATAGATTGTGAAAACTGACTCGCAATTTCCTTCTCCATGTATACGGAATACGGATCACCCAAAGCATTCATAATTCCTGATATCGCACCATCAACGAGTTCGTTACGTTCTATATCAGACACATATTTAGTTTCTACTAACTCGATAACAGAATTAATCCGTTTAAGCTCATCTTCTGTTAACTCCGTCTTTGCGTCAGTAGCAGCTGATACGTGAGACATAGAAGCGTTTGCTGGTTTTCCCTCTAGCTTGTCCGTAACGATAATCGTAACAAATACCGAAGTTACAATCGTCAGTACAACGAATGCAAAAACTGTACGTCCCTTAAATTGCATCAACTCATACCACCTATCCTCGTTTGCTTTAGCTCGTCCACAATAGTATATGACATTTGTTGAGAAAATATTTACCTAAGAATAGCAATAGGCAATCTATTTTGCAATAGACCGCCTATAAATGATGCTTATACGTTATTGTAAATAACTCGATGGATTAACTGGTACTTCGTTTTTACGTACTTCGAAATGCAAATGTGGACCAGTAGAATTGCCTGTACTACCTACTAAAGCAATCTTATCTCCACGTTTTACAGTGTCGCCTGCATTTACAAGCAATCCACCATTTTTAATATGTCCATATAGCGTCCAAATTCCATTTCCGTGGTCGATAATGATACAGTTACCATATCCGCTCCAAGTTTTTGAGATTAAGACTACGCCAGATTCAGCTGCATAGATGGCAGTTCCTGATGGTGCTGCAAAGTCTATTCCGTTATGTGCTTTTTTCACACCCGTTATAGGATGAATACGAACACCGAAGTTAGATGATAGACGGTATCCATCAGCTATTGGCATACCAAGTGTACCGCCAGTATATGGATTAGAAATACGTTTTTTCTCCGCATTCAGCTTGGAAAGTTCGGAAGCCAACCCTACTAGCAATTGCTCCTGTTCTTCACTAATTACTTCCAATTCTTCAATATGTGCATCTAACTCAGAAGATTGTGCGTTATAACTAGCAATAAGTTTTTCCTTTTCTGCTTCTTTCGCGACAAGCGAAGCTTGCTCCGCCTCTAGTTTTGCATACAATACTTGCAAAGCACCAAGTTGCTCTTCTACTTCTACTTTCTTCTGCTCTACTAATTCCTGATCAACCTTATATTGATCCAATGCCTCACGATCTGATTGTAAGATCATTTGCAATGCATCAAAGCGATCAAGGAAATCTGTGAAGCTCGTCGAGCTTAATAATACTTCAAGATAAGATACCGCACCATTGGAATACATAAGTCTTGTCCGCTTCTGAAGTAACTCATCACGTTGTTCAACTTGTGCAATTGCAGCTTCTAACTCCTGATTAGTTATTACCATTTCTTCTTCTTTATCATCTTTTTCTTGTTCTGTTTTATTTTTATCTTGTGCTACTTTTTCGATTTCTGACATTAATTTTTTCAGTTCTGCTTCTATATCTACAACTTTAACGGCAATCGCATTTTTCTCTTCTTCCGCTTTTTGTGCTTCACTAGCAGCTTCAGCTGCCTTTTGCTCAGCCGCCTTTTTTTGTTCATTAGCTTCTTTAATATCTTGTTCAATTTGCGAAAGTTTTGAAGCACTACTACTTGGAGATCCTATCACTATCGTTGCAAGTAGCGCTATTGAAGTTAGGTATAAGACAACTCTTTTCATTTCACTCTCTCACCTACACTTTCAAATACTTACGTACAGACATGACACTTCCCCAAATCCCAATAAGAGATCCAAGTATAATCATTGTCGCCGCAGTTAATGTAATCACCTGTTTAAGTGGCAATAGTTGTATCAACATAAGTGATAGATCATATTGGAATGCATGAACAATTTGATCGTATCCAATTAATATAATGATCGTTGTAACGATTGAACTTATAATTCCTATAAGAGCTCCTTCAATAAAGAATGGCCATCTAATAAATGCATTCGTCGCACCTACTAGTTTCATAATACCAATCTCTCTTCTTCTTGCTACAATGGTCATTTTAATTGTATTAGAAATGAGAAGCATAGCAGTCACTGCAAGTGCAATAACGATAGCAAATCCTGCATTTCGGATTGCATTAGTTATTTTGAATAATGTTTCTACCGTATCTTGACCATACTTCACTTCTTTAATCGGTTTCGGGTCCAACGTATTGTTAATACTTTCAATTTGCTGAGCTACCGAATCAACAAGCTGTGGATTAAATACTTCTATTGTAAATGAGATCGGCAACGGATTGTTTTCATCATCGTATCCTTCTAGCCAATCGCTGTTATCTTCACCCATTTTTTCACGCAAAATTGCAAGCCCATCTTCTTTCGATACATATGTAAGCTTACTAACTTCGCTAATATTACCAATTTTATTTTGCAAGTCAGTAACAACTTCTTCAGCTGCATCCGTTTCAAAATACACTCGAATCTGTACTTGACTCTCAATTTGAGAAGCCATGTAGTTCATATTTAAAGCTAATAAAATAAATACACCTAAAATAAATAGAGAAATGAAAATAGAACTTATTGACGCAAAAGACATCCATCCATTACGAATAATACTTTTGAATCCTTCACGTACATGTCGAGTCAACGTACTAAGCTTCATAACCGTACTCCCCTCTTTGCTCATCACGCACAATATTGCCATTTTCAATAGCAATGACACGTTTTCGCATCGAGTTTACAATCTCTTTATTGTGGGTTGCCATAACAATTGTCGTCCCACGGAAATTAATTTCTTCGAGCAAATGCATAATATCTAACGATGTATCTGGATCTAAGTTTCCTGTCGGTTCATCTGCTACAATAACTGACGGATTATTCACAATTGCCCGGGCAATTGACACCCTTTGCTGTTCACCGCCTGATAATTGTGATGGGAAGTTTTTATATTTATGTTTTAATCCGACAAGTTCTAACACTTCCATCGTACGTTTCTTAATTACTTTGCGCGGTGCTTCAATTGCTTCCATTGCAAATGCAATATTCTCAAAGACTGTTAGTTTGGGAAGCAACCTAAAGTCTTGAAAAATGACCCCAATATTACGACGAACATAAGGGATCTTGCGTTGTTTTAACATACCAATATTAAAACCATTCACGAAAATTTGTCCTTCCGTAGGAACTTCTTCGCGATATATTAGCTTCATAAATGTAGACTTACCTGCGCCTGATGGGCCAACTAAATAAACAAACTCATTTCGATCTATTTTTACTGATACTCCATCAAGTGCAATTGTACCATCGGCATACGTTTTTCTGATCTTATCCATTTCAATCACGTTATCACATCCTGTAGAAAGTTCAATACTATGAATTCGACAGTATACCTCTAATTCCTTCAAAGACATGCTATTATTAGGCAATTTTCACTTTTCTCATTTTTCAAATACGTAGCATGCTGTCGGATGCTGCCACATGATCGTAGCTCTATTATTCATTCGCTCTTCTAAAGAGTATGCAGCTTTTCCACTTCTTGCATATATAGATGACCTACGTTAATTAACCATTTAATTCAATTGCTATACAAAGCTTTACTTTTGTAATACATTGATTCTAATAAGCATCTTAAATTAATTGGACTTAACTAGACGATTTTATGTTCTTTATGGATTATTTTATCCAAATGTATGAAGACAGAGGCTGTTTTGTTGGCCTATGATAAAATAAACTTAACAATTTAGAGGAGGTCATCCTATGTTACGTAAATTCAAAATACAACATCGATTGATAGGAACCTTCTTAATTGTCTCTATCCTCCCTATCTGCTTCCTTGGATATTATGCCTATCATCTTTATTCAGGATCGATCAGCCACAAACTTAGTAACTCTACCTATCAGGCCTTAACATTAATTAATATAAATTTACTTTCCGAACTTCAAAATTATCAATATCTCATTGGATCTATCTCAACGAATGAATTTGTACAGGAGAATCTCCAAAAAAAAGTTGCCGATCAAGAGGATCAGGAAAATGCCAAAGAAACTGCGATGGATAGCATTTTTAGAACCATTTTTCCATCACATGCTGTAACCGTAAGTGTATTTGACACTGACCGTAATCAATTTTATGAACTTGGATTTGAGACTATCGATGCCGAGGCATTGGATAAGGCTATGAGAGATGTCGATGCCAATGCTCCCTATGATGGCCTTACTCATGTCAAGACAGTTCGATCATACGATACACTTGCCCTTGGCCGAAAAATACATGCTGTCGACGATAGTTCTAAACAGATTGGTTATACTTTTGTGTTCATTAGCGATGATTTATTTTCAAAAAACATTCTTTCTACCGTTGATCTGGGAACTGGTTCTAAGCTTATGATTATGGGGCGAGACGGCACTGTGTTATCTGCTAACGATAAGCAGATTCCTTTAGGAACGCCATATAAGGATGTTCAACTCATCAATCAAATTAAGGATCAACAAGAGCGAGGCAATCAATCTTTTACCGGGCAGGTTAATAATACACAGCAACAAGTTTCATATATATATAATGAACAAATGGGCTGGTATCTCATATCTACGATGCCTTACTCCTACATTAATTCAGAAACTAGCAAAATTACAGGCAGTATGGCTATTATCATAGTGTTCATCGTAATATGTTGTATCGTAATCATTTCTGTAATGAACAAAAGTATTGTGAAGCCTATAAAGAAAATCATCACCTTTAGCAATCAAATATCAAATGGAGAATTCTCCAATCGTATTCAAGATAATCATGATGATGAAATGGGCGTTTTATCACGTAAAATGAATAATATGGTTAGTGAAATTGAACATTTGATGCAAAATCAGAAACTGGATCAAAAGCGTAAGCGAGAGTTAGAATTGCATATGCTTCAGTCACAGATTAATCCGCACTTTCTATTCAATACGCTGAACACATTGAGATGGCTTGCTATTATTAATCAAGTTCCAGTATTAAGTAACGGTATCACCTCATTATCCGAGTTACTTCGAAGTACCATTTTAGACAATAATGAAGAAATTACAATTGAACAAGAGCTTCTAAATTTATCGAACTATTTTGAAATACAAAAAATTCGCTATGCCGATAGTTTCCAAGTTGAATACGCTGTCAATGATGAACTAATCCATTGTCCTATTCCAAAATTTATCCTGCAACCCGTTGCTGAGAATGCCATTATACATGGCTTATCAGAGCATGGTAAATCTATTAAAATAATAATTAAAGTGCAACGAAAAGACCAATTTATCTATATTGAAATTATGGATGACGGCAAAGGATTTGATACAAATAGCTCTAAAAATTCTGACAATAATAAAAAGCTATCTGGCATCGGCATAACGAATGTAGATGAGCGAATTAAACTATATTACGGAGAAGAATATGGTTTATTCATTACTAGTGTTATTGGAGAAGGTACTTGTTGCACAATCATCATTCCATACGAAAGTCAATTTAGACAGGGGGTCGATCTTAATGTTTAATGTACTACTTGTAGATGATGAACCTATTGTGAAAATCGCACTTCGAACGATGATCGCTTGGGATGAACTCGGTTTTCCTATCTGTGGCACTGCCTCTGATGGAGTTGAGGCATTAGCTTTAGTTGAAACATTACAACCTGATATTATTATTACAGATTTGAAGATGCCCAACATGGATGGACTTCAACTCCTTAAAGAACTCAATAAACGTAACTATACTGGAAAGATTATCGTCGCTAGCAATTTTGGAGATTACGAGCTTGTGCGCGAAGCATTGTTACTTGGTGCTGTTGACTATATGCTAAAAATAAGTATTAAGACCGATGAACTTATTGCACAACTTAAGAAGATAGCTGCCCTCATCGAAGAACAACAGCATACATTACAAGAGCAGGAAGCTAAAGAGCAGTTTATTCGTAGTAATCTTAAAAGTGTAAAAGGGACTATTTTGAAAGAATACTTCACAGATACTTCCCTTGATTTCATTCACTATTTGCAAAGTAAACCTATTGTATTGCATTTATTAGATACGCCAAGTTATTTATTCTATATTACTTTTGATCGAGATACATCAGAAGAGCATGGTAAGAAACCAGATGTCTCAGTTGCTTTTATTGAAAATATTATTTTAGATCTCATTGGCGACGTCCATCGTATTGAAGTGTTTCAAGTTGAAACTCAAGGTATTATTGCACTGATCTCAACAGAACAGCTGAACAACCAGCAGATCGAGCCGTTGGACTTCATTAATAAAATCCGTACTTTAATTAGTATGTATATATCAATAGAACCTACAATTGTATTCTCCGATGAAATGGTTGGCTATGTAAAGGCAAGAGAGGCATATTGGGCATGTAAAGACGCACTAAATATAAACTTTTATAATCATCATTCCGTAATATTCGTGAATGATGTGAAGTTTAATGATGACTCCATATGTACCAACTTCGTGGATTACTCTATCTCCATCATTAAACATTGGCAGCAATATGATAATGATTCGATCAAGGATAAGTTGAAAACACTCTTTATAGAATGCAAACAAAACAATACACATCCGGATATTATTAAATCATTTATTATTAAATGTCTAGACTACATTCCGCTATACGATAATAAAATACACATCGATGATCCAAAGGAATTCGAGCTCCTTAAGAAGAGTTTACTTGATTGCAACAATATTGAAGTGTTCGCCGATAACTGTATACAAGCTTTTCAACATTTCAGCTTACAAACGGAGATCGCTACCACTCCAGTGTATAAGAAAGAAGTACTCGATGTCATCCAATATATAGAGACACATTACCAAGGAAAGATTACTCTAGAAATGATCTCTAGCCATACTAATTTCAGCGAAAATTACTTATGTCGTATGTTTAAAGAACAGGTTGGAACAAGTTTGTTCAGCTATATTAACGATGTAAGAATGAACAAAGCAGCGGAATTAATGCGCAATGGTGGTAACTATATTAAGGAAGTATCTTCTGCAGTCGGTATTAATGATCAATTCTACTTTAATCGATTGTTTAAGAAATATTTCGGGATGTCACCTACTGAATATAAGTCTCAACAATTACAAGCATAATAAGGCTGATAAATGAAAACAGGGCTGTGGGGGTAGTCTTAAGCGACTTCCGCACAGCCCTGTTTCTATTGTGTTACTCAATACTGATTAGCTACTTCTTCAGATTGAATTTCAGCGAATGACTGCTCAACCTTGTCCATCCATTGATCTGTTGTCATTTTCCCGGTCATAATGGGAGTCATCGTATTTCTAAATAATTCAGTCTTAATATCGATTCTAGACCCTTTAGAAAGAGCCTTCCATTCTTGTAAAATGGCTGTTGTTCCATCATACGCACTGAACATTTCATAGACACCTTTAGTTAAGTATGGCTTCGAAAGCTCATTAGCACCTTTTAGTGCAAATATACCATTAGATTTCTCTGCGAATAATTTAACAGATTGATCGGTGTAAAGAAACTTTAGAAATTCCTTCGCAAGTTCTGGATTGCTCGCTCTTGCCGGAATCGAGAATTGTTCATAGCTCATAAGGATATAGCGTTGATCATCTTGGTTAAATACTGGGACAGGAATCATACCAAATTCGAAGCCCTCTTCTCTAGGTGCATTCTTCATTTCATTCTCCATCCATGTTCCATTCACGATAAATATTGCTTTGCCAAGCATCATATCCGATTGTGATTGCGTGTGATTCAATGAAACGGTACCATTCATTAGGTACCCTTCCGTACCAATCCTCGCAAAGGTATCAAGCACCTTCTTTACCAAATCCGTCGAAAAAGAACCCGGCTCATATGCAAAAATTCTTTTTAGATTTTCTATTCCAGCTGCATTAGCTAATGAAGGGTACATGATTTCTTCCAAATAATCTGGATAAATTCCTTGGTAAGTAAACAATGCTCGTTGCGTCTTTTTACCACTACTATTGACTAGATAATTCTCTTCTTTCTTCAGTTCCTCACCTAAAGCGAAAAAATCATCCCATGTTACCGGCAACTTCCAACCCTTATCTCGGAATAACTTCTTGTTATAAATCAACCCCATAGGTCCCGTATTAAGTGGTGCTAAATACACTTTCCCATCTTGATAGGGAGAGAATCGGGTGCTCTCTAGCATACCCGGGAGAACTCTATCCTTCAATAATTGATCGTTATCAAGTGCCTTACTTTCGAATACATCACTAATGTCTAACAATGCTTTTTCTTTAACTAAGGACGTAATTAGTCCACTTTGATCGGTGTCAGCAACCACAAGAACATCTGGTGGATTTCCCGCTACAATTTGTGGCCTAACAACATCTCCAATTCTAGGACTATTGGTCATATTGACCTTTACACCCGGATAAGCAGACTCAAACTCACTTATAATTTCATTCCAATACTCCGGACCATAACCACCTTGAAAGACTGCAATATTCAATTCTTTGTTTTTCAAATCGTGTAAAGAATCTGTTGTCGTTATTAAGTTAACATCACTATTTAAAGGGGTATCTCTATTTACAGTAATCAAACTTACCATGATTATCACTACCACAATAAGTAGGCCAGCAACTTTCTTCATTGAGTCCTCCTAGATTGTCTTTTTTTATAATAACCTCAACTATACGTATTCGTCCTTTAACCATACATGAATTAAATATACTTATCTATGTACAATATTAGCTTTATTATTGGTGACTAAACATTATTAACTATTAATATTATAGCAGTTTAGTAAGCGCTATTAATTGTTATTTTTAACTTATCGATAATTTTTGCATGTCTATGTACGATTCTATCTACATGCCCAAAACCTATTGAAATGCATCATTTTAAGCACTAATCTTAATTTACGAAAAGACAAATAAAAATTTTATAGGAGGGTTAACATGAAAAAAATTATTAGTCTAGCATTAACAGCATTTTTAACACTTAGCCTTGTTGCTTGTGGTAGTAATACTAACAACGGCGCTAATACTACACCTGGTAATTCAGCTACACCTACTCCAACAAATGCTACTGAACCAGCTGAGACTCAAGTCTTAAAGTTTGCCGCTTTGGAAACTGCTTATGGTGCTGACATGTGGAAAAAAGTTGCAGCAGGTTTCGAGAACGCGAATCCTAACGTGAAAATCGAAACAACGATTGACAAAAATCTAGAAGACGTAATTGGACCTAGCATGAAATCAGGTGATTTCCCAGACGTTATTCTTATTTCTGTAGGTCAACCTAAAGGTATGACAGAAACATTTGTAAAAGATAATAACGTTCTTGATCTTACAGATGTGCTTTCAATGACGGTTCCTGGTGAAAGCGTTACTGTAAAAGACAAAATAATTCCTGGTTTTACGGATACATCTATTACGAATCCGTATGGCGATGGTAAAACTCACCTAATGCCGATGTTCTATAGCCCAACTGGTCTATTCTTCAATGCTGGCTTATTTGAACAAAAAGGTTGGACAGTGCCTACAACTTGGGATGAAATGTGGGCTTTAGGCGACAAAGCAAAAGCTGAAGGCATTGCCTTATTCGCCTACCCAACGACAGGATACTTCGATTCATTATTTTATGCGTTGCTGAATGAGGTTGGTGGTCCTGAATTCTTCGGAAAAGCGATGAGCTACACGGAAGGCGTATGGCAAACACCAGAAGCAACTCAAGCATTTGATATTATCAGTAAACTTGCAAGTTACACTGAGCAAACTGTTCCAGCCAATGCTAATAAAGATAACTTTGTTAAAAACCAACAGCTTATTCTAGACAATAAGGCGTTATTCATGCCAAATGGTACTTGGATTGTTGGTGAAATGGGTAGTGCACCTCGTGCAGAAGGATTCAAATGGGGCTTCACTTCTCTACCTGCTGTAACTGATGGCGGCGATCGCTACTCTTATACTTTCTTTGAACAAATTTGGGTTCCTGCGAAAGCTGAAAATCCAGATCTAGCTAAACAGTTTATTGCTTACCTTTATTCAGATGAAGCAGCTGCTATTTTTGCCGAAGCTGGTGCAATTCAACCGATTAAAGGCTTGTCCGACAAATTAGAAGGCGACAATAAACTGTTCTACAGTATTTACGACAATGGTACTAAAGCTGCTATGGGTGCTTTTGCTACAACTGATCCTGTTGAAGGTGTAAGCATCTCTGATACAGTATTTGGTACAGTAGATTCTCTTGTGACAAAAGCTAAAACACAACAACAATGGGTTGAAGCTATTACAAAAGCAAGTGATTCATTGCGTGGAGCATTGAAATAAATAATGGTAATAGTAAATACGTATTAATTCTTTAAACAAAGGTGGCATGCGAAAGCTGCCGCCTTTGTTTTCACCTTGGGAAGGAGATGGGCACATGGATATCAAGAAGGGACAACGACGATTTATTTTCTTCTGTCTTACTCCCGCAGTAATGCTATTCATTATCTTTTTAATTGTACCTACAATAAATGTATTTCGTATGTCCACCTACAAATGGGGTGGCTATACAGATGAAAAAACTTTCGTAGGACTGCAAAATTTCACTAAGTTATTTCAAAGTGAAAAGTTTTATCAAGCTTTTCAAAATAGTCTTCTACTAATCGTAGTCGTGTCCGTTATTACTTTTGCATTAGCACTTGTATTCGCATCAATACTTTCACGTGAGAAGCTAAAAGGGCAAAATTTATTGAGAATTATTTTCTATATTCCGAATATCCTATCGGTTGTCGTAATTAGTGCTATTTTCTCTGCTATATATGACCCGAATAGTGGACTTCTGAATGCAATTTTGAATTTATTCCGTGGATCAGAGTCAGCACCTACCCTTTGGCTGGGTGATCAGAAAATTGTTATTTTCTCTCTCTCAGGTGCAATGATCTGGCAGGCCATCGGTTATTATATGGTAATGTATATGGCGAGTATGGCGAATGTACCCGAAAGCTTATATGAATCGGCTGAGCTTGAAGGTGCAGGTCGTATGGAGAAATTTTTCAGTATTACAATTCCGTTAATCTGGACGAATATTCGTACCACATTAACCTTCTTCATCATTAGTACGATTAACATGAGTTTCTTATTCGTTGTAGCGATGACAGAAGGTGGTCCGGATGGATCAACTGAAGTATTCCTAAGCTATATGTATAAAGAAGCATATACCAACTCTTCTTACGGTTATGGTATGGCAATCGGTGTTATCGTATTCCTGTTCTCATTTGCATTAGCTGCTATCCTGAATGCAGTCACATCACGTGACCATTTAGAGTATTAAGGAGGCTACAACTTGAACAATAATAAACTCGCCAAGCTCGGTATTAGCGACAAGCTATATAAGGGCCTCAACTATGTTGTGTTAATATTACTCGCAATCATTATTATCGTCCCAGTAGCCTGGGCATTTATTGCATCTGTTAAGCAAGACATCGAGTTTTATGGTAATCCTTGGGTTCTACCGCAAGGGTTCTACCTACAAAACTTTGTTGATGCTTGGGAAAAAGCTAAAATGGGTAGTTATATGCTTAACTCCCTAATTGTTACATCAATTGCATTAGGTCTTCTACTTGTTATTGCATTACCCGCCGCTTACGTCCTTTCACGATTTAAATTCCGAGGCAGCGTCTTCTGGAATATGATGTTTATGGCAGGATTATTTATTAATGTGAATTACATTGTCGTTCCTATCTTTCTCATGCTCAACAATGGTGATAAAGCCGTTCGTGGTTTTCTCGGACATCCTATATTTTTGAATAATTTATTCGTATTGGCACTTGTCTACGCCGCAATGGCGCTTCCCTTCACCATTTATTTATTGTCGGGATATTTCAAATCATTGCCTAAGGAGTTTGAAGAAGCAGCGTCTGTCGATGGTGCAGGATACTTTAGAACAATGGTACAAATTATTATGCCTATGGCTAAACCCAGCATAGTAACTGTTATCTTGTTCAATTTCCTTTCTTTCTGGAACGAATATATTATTTCGATGACTTTGTTGACGACGCCAGGACTTCGAACGTTACCAGTTGGACTAATGAATCTAATGGCTGCTCAAAAGTCAGCTGTACAGTATGGTCAAATGTATGCAGGACTCGTCATTGTCATGCTGCCAACTCTTATTCTATATATTTTAGTACAAAAGAAGCTTACCCAAGGTATGACCATGGGCGGGCTGAAAGGTTAAGGTGCTGCTATGAATGAATCCGTGCGGAATCTTTTACGCAATTATTTAATGCTAATTGTATTTATTATCGGTATAGTGCTCGTTATTATTGGTCAAAAAAATATTGGTGCATTTGGGCTCGGTCTGATGCTTCTAGGATTAGCACTTCTAATTGGTCTTCTCTGGTTCTATAATCGCAAATATAAATAAAAGGAGAGTACTTACAGTAACGAGTCTGTTTTCGTTTCAAACTCTCCATGCACATTAAATCGAAGAATATGTAAAAGGTCGTTAGGCTGTCATCCATATGGATTGATAGCTCTAACGACCTTTTTGTGTATTTTAGCGTAACCTATTGGCTACGCTCCAAATATTCAGCCACCCAAACAGATGTAGCGTTCATAACTTCTTCAGCACGTGCGATCGCTGCTTCAACTTGAGGTTTAGCAGTACCACCGTATACATTACGTGCATTTACAACCTGCTCAGGCTGTAATACGTCATAAATACGTTCATCGAACAAATCGGAGAATTGAATAAATTCTTCTATACTTAGATCAAGTAAGTATTTATTGTTTTCGATGCAGTATAGCACAGTTTTACCGATTACTTCATGAGCTTGACGGAACGGTAGACCTTTATTAACTAAGAAGTCAGCGATATCCGTTGCATTAGAAAAATCTTGGTTAACTGCTTGACGCATACGATCTTTATTCACAGTCATCGTTGCGATCATAGGAGCAAACAATTGAAGAGCACCTTGCATCGTTGTTACAGTATCAAACATACCTTCTTTATCTTCTTGCATATCTTTGTTGTATGCTAGCGGTAAAGATTTCACTACAGTTAGCAAGCCCATAAGATTTCCATACACACGTCCTGTTTTACCCCGAACTAATTCTGGTACGTCAGGATTTTTCTTCTGTGGCATAATACTACTACCTGTGCAGAAGGCGTCATCTAATTCAACAAAGTTAAATTCGTTGCTTGACCACATAATTAGCTCTTCACTGAGACGTGATAAATGCATCATAACGATCGATGCATCAGCTAAAAACTCTAAAATAAAATCACGATCACTAACCGCATCAAGACTATTCTCATATACGCGATCGAAATGTAATTGGCTTGCCACAAAGTGACGATCAATTGGGAATGTCGTACCAGCTAGTGCACCTGCGCCCAGTGGAAGAACATTGATACGTTTGTAGCTATCTTGTAGACGTTCAATATCACGTCCAAACATAGATACATAAGCCATCATATGATGTGCAAATAAAATAGGTTGTGCACGTTGTAAATGAGTGTAACCAGGTACAATCGTATCGATGTTAGCTTTAGCTTGTCCGATCAATGCTTCTTGTAACTTGCGCAGCAATTCTACGAACTCAACTACGCGCTTACGAAGCCAAAGATGCATATCTGTAGCAACTTGGTCATTACGACTACGTCCTGTATGAAGTTTACCACCTACAGCACCAATATCATCAATTAATGCTTTTTCGATATTCATATGAATATCTTCATCGCCAATCGTGAACTCTTGCTCACCATTTTTGATGCGCTCTAATACACGCAATAGACCTGCTTTAATCGTTTCAACATCGTCTTGTGGTACAATACCTTGTTTACCAAGCATAGTAACATGTGCAAGACTACCTTGAATATCTTCTTCAGCAAGCGCCTTATCAAATGTAATAGATGCTGTATATTCTTCAACTAATTGATCCGTTTTTTTCGTGAAACGGCCACCCCAAAGCTTACTCACTTCTTCAGCACTCCTTCTTATTGATACAAGGAAACGGAAGAACCCTATACGAAATGATTGTCTTAAAGAGTTTGTTCAAAAGAGTCAGACTTTGATTACGAAGTCACGCATCAAGCGTACTCGACATCGAAGATGACATGCTACCGAAACCTGCAGTGCTCACGTACCTAATCCGTACGATGCGCTCCTCGTTTTCTAGTATCCTCCCATCATCTCGGTACTGAAAGCCGACCTTTTTGAACTTGCACTTATAAGACTTCCAACATATCGTATATGATTCTTCCGCCCTTGATCTCTTATTAATTACTTGTTCTGAGTTACACCAGCAGAAACTTTCAAACGCAATGCATTCAAACGGATAAATCCAGTTGCATCACCTTGATCGTAAGCTTGTGATGGATCAGCTTCCATTGTAGCGATATCAGGGTTGTACAAGCTTACTGGGCTTTGTACGCCAGCACCGATAACATTACCTTTATACAATTTCAAACGTACGACACCAGATACATTTTTCTGAGATTCTGTCACTAGCGCTTGCAATGCAAGACGTTCAGGAGCGAACCAGAAACCATTGTATACTAGCTCACTATATTTAGAAATCAGAGAGTCACGAAGATGCATAACTTCACGATCCATTGTTAGAGATTCCATCTTACGATGTGCTGTAAATAGAATAGTTCCGCCTGGAGTTTCATACACGCCACGGCTCTTCATACCTACAAAACGGTTTTCAACCATGTCAACACGACCGATACCATGTTTGCCACCAAGCTCATTCAATTTCTCCATAATAGCTAGTGGAGACATTGCTTCGCCATTAATAGCTGTACAGTTACCTTTTTCGAATGAAAGCTCAACGTATTCAGCTTGATCCGGAGCACGCTCAGGAGATACGCTAAGTACGTACATTGGCTCATTTTCTTCAGAACTTGGATCGAACCAAGGATCTTCTAACACACCGCTCTCGAAGCTAATATGTAGCAAATTGCGGTCTGTAGAATAAGGTTTTGCAGCAGATGCTGAAACCGGAATATCATGTTTCTCAGCAAAAGCAATCATCTCTGCACGACCTGGGAAATCGTTACGGAATTGCTCAGAACGCCAAGGAGCAATAATTTCGATTTCCGGCGCTAGTGCAGCTACGCCTAGCTCAAAACGAACTTGGTCATTACCTTTACCAGTTGCACCATGAGCAATATATTTTGCACCTTCAGCACGAGCAATTTCCACCATACGTTTCGCAATAAGCGGACGAGCGATAGAAGTACCTAGTAAATATTGACCTTCATACATTGTTCCAGCTTGAAACATTGGGAAGATGAAATCTTGAGCGAATTCTTCAGTAAGATCATCAATATATACTTTAGAAGCACCTGTTTTCAAAGCTTTTTCTTCTAGTCCATCTAGTTCTTCCTTTTGACCGATATCAGCAGTGAATGCGATAATTTCCGCGTCATATGTTTCTTTAAGCCATTTCAAGATGATGGAAGTATCCAAACCACCTGAATAAGCTAATACAATTTTATCTTTAGCCATGTTATTGATTCCCTTCATATTTCATTTATTATGACATGATTGCAGCCATAATCGCCTTTTGAGCATGTAGACGATTTTCAGCCTGATCAAAAATAATAGAGTGATCGCCATCAATTACTCCTTCAGTCACTTCTTCCCCACGATGTGCAGGTAAGCAGTGCATGAATTTGAATTCTGGCTTCGCGAATTGAACAAGGTTCTCATCGATTTGATAATTAGCAAATGCTAGCTCACGTTCTTTTTGCTCTTGCTCTTGGCCCATACTCGCCCATACATCAGTATACACGAAATCTGCACCATCAATTGCTTCTTGTGGATCACGACACACAACAATTTGTGCGCCTGTTTCTTCTGCGATAGCCATTGTTTGAGCGATAATATCTGCATCTGGTTCATAGCCTTCAGGTGTTGCAATTGACATATGAACACCTAATTTGGCAGCACCCATCATTAGAGAGTGTACCATATTGTTACCATCACCGATATATGCAAGTTTCACATTTTCAAACGTACCTGTTTGCTCATAGATCGTTTGGAAGTCAGCAAGTGCTTGGCATGGATGAGATAGATCCGTCAAACCATTAATAACAGGAATTGTAGCTCCACGAGCCAATTCTACTACTTTACGGTGCTCGAACGTACGAATCATAATACCATCTAAGTAACGAGATAATGTTTGAGCTGTATCTAGAATTGTTTCTCCGCGGCCGATTTGAAGATCATTACCACTTAAGAATAGACCTTGACCACCTAGTTGGTAAATACCAACTTCAAAAGAAACACGCGTACGCGTGGAAGATTTTTCAAAAATTAGACCTATCGTTTTTCCTTGTAATTCTTTATGTTCAATACCAGCTTTTTGTTTCTGTTTCAACTCAATAGCCAGCTCAATCAAATACATAATTTCTTCTTGTGAAAAATCAACTAGCATTAGAAAATCGCGGCCCTTCATACTTTGAGCGATTTCTGCTTTGGATCTTACCATGTTTAAATCCTCCTTCAAACTTTTCATTAGCTTCTCGATGCACTATTTGTTATGAAGAGTTACATCAGAAGCTTAGCATTTTCGTTAGCAGATATTCAAAAAGTCCACTTGTTATCACGAAGTTATCTATGATAGCTTAATCGACTTCGAATATGTCATTCATCGAAAGCTAACCATATGCTTTCGAAGTATGTTTCTTACAGAAACATTGTGAGTGCTCACGTACCAACTGCGTACGCTCCGCGCTTCATTTCCTAGCTTCATGCCATCTTCTTGGTACTAACAAGCGAACATTTTGAATTTTCATTATAATCTTAAGAACATAATTTTTAACTTTTCATTAGTTAATGTTCAATATTCTATCGATTGCTTAGCAACTTTGTTAGTATTTGCACCGCTTGATCGATCTCTTCATTAGACACTAGTAGATTAGGAAGCAAACGAATCACGTTTGGTCCAGCCGAAATGACTAGCAAACCTTTACTTTGTGCTTCCACGATTACGCTAGCTATCGGCTCTTTACATTCAATACCGATAATTAACCCTAATCCACGTACTTCATTTACGAATGAGCAACCACTAAGTTTCTCACGTAGTTGCGTTAGTAGATATTGACCTTGCTTCGCTGCATGATCAACTACCTTTTCTTCAACGATTGTTTCAATCGTCGCTTTTACTGCAGCTGTCGCGATTGGTGTTCCACCGAATGTAGATCCATGACTACCTGCTGTAAAGCCTTCTCTTAATGCTTCTTTAGCAACCATAGCCCCAACAGGGAATCCGCTACCTAGACCTTTTGCTAATGTAAATATATCAGGTTCAATACCAAAATGCTCATATGCAAACAATTTACCCGTTCTACCCATGCCTGTTTGGATCTCATCTACGATTAATAAAATTCCTTCTGCCTTACAAAGTTCAGCAACTTGCTTAATATACGTTGGATCAACAAGCAGGATACCACCCTCAGCTTGAACCATCTCTAGCATAACAGCTGCTGTTTTGTCAGTGATCGTTGCTTTCAGTAGTTCAAAATCATTTAGTGCAATATGAGTAAAGCCTTCAGGTAGTGGTAAAAATCCTTCCTTCACCTTATCTTGACCAGTCGCTGTTAATGTTGCAAGCGTACGTCCATGGAAAGATTGTGTGAATGTAATGACTTCATAACGACCATTACGAGCAACTAGTTGTTGATAACGACGAGCTAGCTTAATAGCTGCTTCATTCGCCTCAGCACCAGAATTACAGAAGAATACAGCATCACCACAGCTATTATCAGTAATTAGCCTTGCAGCATCCGCTTGATTAGGAATTTGGAACAAATTCGAAATATGCCATAGTTGATCTAATTGTGCTACTAAAGCTTCCTTAACACGTTGCGGCACATGACCTAGATTAGTAACAGCAATTCCACTCATAAAGTCTAAATAGTTATTACCTTCGCTATCCCACAGCCAGCTACCTTCGCCTTTAACAATGGCAAGTGGAAATCTTGCATACGTTGGAAATAATGATCCACTAGCTACCTCTACCGTACTTTGGCTCATGTTAAACACTCCTAAAACTTTTTATTAACTACTTGGAATACTTCGCTGCTATAAAAAGTAGCATCGAAAGCATCCCTATTGCTTAATAACAGTTCCCACTCCGCCTGTTGTAACAGCCTGAGTAAGAACTCCTTCAACTTGACCACTTACAATAACGACTTCTTGTACTTTACCTTGTATACATTGAATCGCAGCACGTACTTTAGGAATCATGCCACCATATATTTCACCACTAGTAATCATTGCTTCTATCTCAGCAACTGTTACCGAAGGTAGCGTTACTTTCTGTCCATCAACAGTCTTCATAATACCTGGCACATCAGTAACAACGATCATTCGCTCTACACCTAGATGAGAAGCAACTGCTCCTGCTGCTGTATCTGCATTAATATTATAGCGCTGACCACTTCGGTCGATACCAATCGGTGCAATCACAGGAATATATCCCATCCTCATAACACCTTCGATTAGAGAAGCATTCACTTCCGTTACATCACCAACGAATCCGATCTCAGCACTGTTAGCTACAGGCTTCGCCCCAATAAGCATGCCATCCACACCAGAAAGTCCTAATGTCCTTGCGCCATTCATTTCCATCTTACGAACGATTTCTTTGTTAATTCGTCCTGCAAGTACCATCTCGACAACATCAAGTACTTCATCACTAGTTTTACGTAAACCTTGGACAAACTCTGTTTCAATCCCTAACTTTTCTAGCGTTTCTGAAATTGCTGGGCCACCACCATGAACAATAACAGGTGCTACTCCAGAAGCTTGTAGGTCACGCAATTCTTCAAAAAATCGATTTGGTAGAGCCGCTAACGTACTTCCACCACATTTCATTACAAAACGTTGCTTAGTCATATCCTTTTCCTCCACATTATTAACTGCATCTTCCTATCAAGGTTCCAAAAAGTGGGCTTTCAGAACCGAGAAGATACCATGAAGCTAGTGACGCGAGGAGCGGAGTGTACGTACTTGGTACACGAGCACCACAGCTAGCGATGAATGGCATCTTCGACGTCGAGTATTCTGCATTAGTATACTCATCGTTATCAAAGCCTGCTTTTTGAACTACATCTATGTGCGGTAAGCAGCATTAATACGTACATAATCGTAGGTCAAGTCGCAACCCCATGCTACTGCTTTACCGTTATCCATATTTAAATTAACAGAAATCACAACTATGTCTCCCTTAAGATATTGCAGGGCAGCTTCCTCATCGAATGCTACAGGACGTGATTGTTCTAGCGTAACAATGGAACCTAGCGCGATATCTACAGTTGCAGGATCAACCGGTTGACCTGCACGACCTACAGCGGCAATAATACGTCCCCAGTTTGCATCTGCTCCAAATACGGCAGATTTCACTAAAGACGAACCAATAACTGTTTTTGCGATTGCTTGAGCTGCAAAATCATTGACTGCTCCTTCAACACGAACCTCAACTAACTTCGTAGCACCCTCACCATCACGTGCAATAGCTTTTGCTAGTACAACACATACATGAGTAAGAGCTGCTTTGAAAGCTGCCCATGCAGGATGAGCTTCAGTTAGTTCAGTATGAGCTGCAAGACCACTTGCCATAGCGACTAACATATCATTCGTAGAAGTATCACCATCAACAGTAATCATATTAAAGCTCAAATCAGTAGCTTCGCGTAATAGTTGATGTAGAGCCGTTGAGCTAATATTAGCATCCGTCGTTACGAAACCAAGCATAGTTGCCATATTCGGATGAATCATACCAGATCCTTTTGCCGCTCCAGCAATTTTCACTAGTTTGCCATCGACTTCTAGCTCAACACAAATCGTCTTCTTCACAAGATCCGTTGTTAAAATTGCTTGGCTGAAATCTTCAGCACCTTTATCGCTTTTTTCTAATAGACTTGGAAGTTTATCTATACCAGAACGCACTTTATCCATTTTCAATAACTCACCAATAACTCCAGTGGAAGCAACAGCAACTTGATCTGCATCTACGCCAATTTGCTCTGCAAAACGATTACGCATTTCAAATGCATCTGCTTCGCCTTGATCTCCCGTACAAGCATTGGCGTTACCGCTATTCACGATCATCGCACGAAGCGTACCTTTGCTAGCAATACTTTCGCGAGTTACTTTAATAGGTGCTGCTTGAAATACATTGGTTGTATATACCGCAGCTGCCGTAGCTGGTACTTCGCATACAATAGCACCTAGATCATGACGATCTGTTTTCTTCAAACCACAATGCAAACCACCTGCTACAAAACCTTGAGGCGATGTTACTGAGCCTTCTTGAATAATAGTAAATAAAGCTTCGTTCTGTTCCTCTACCATCTCGATCTTATCCTCCTAAATATGCTATTAAACTATTGATTTATATTTGAGGTATTACTACGTAATTATAATATTTTTCTTCATATTCGATGTCGACTAAGCTACAGCGTATTACATCGTTATTAAAGTCCGATTTTTGAGCTTCTAATTCTAATGAGAGTTCAAAAAGCGGGCTTTCAGAACCGAGAAGATGGAGCGCTACTTGTGGAAGGAGGAAACGAAAATGTACGTTATTGGTACATGCGTACCGGACTTCCCAAGTTCGCTTCATATTCGATGCCGACTAAGCTACAGCGTATCACATCGTTATCAAAGTCCGCTTTTTGAACTTCCTCTTAAGGGTAGACTGGAACGAATTGTAGGCCTAGTTGTTCATCCCACCCCATCATCAAATTCATATTTTGAATCGCTTGACCTGCTGCACCTTTAACTAAGTTATCAATAACAGAGATAATCGTTACACGATTCGTACGTCTATCAATAGAGAAACCAATATCACAATAATTAGATCCCCAGACTTCTTTTGTTGCTGGCCATTTTCCTTCAGGACGAATACGTACGAATGAACGACCTTCATAATATTGTTCATATAAATCAATAAGATCTTGCTCCGTAACATCACTTTTCAGCTTTGCATACATCGTTGAAAGAATACCACGAGTCATTGGAACGAGATGCGTCGTGAATGTAACCGTAACAGGTTCGTTTACGATTTGACTAAGTACCATTTCAACTTCCGGAATATGTTGATGTTTATTAACTTTATAAGCTTTAAAGTTTTCATTCAATTCTGCATAATGGTTCGCTACTGAAGCACCACGACCAGCACCAGAGACACCAGATTTGGCATCAATAATAATAGAAGAATGATCAATTAAGTTCGCTTGAAGTGCTGGAATAAGTCCTAATAAAGTAGCAGTCGGGAAACATCCTGGATTTGAAATAAACGGTGCATCCTTCACTTGCTCACCGTATATTTCAGAAAGTCCAAATACCGCCTGATCAAGATGTTCTTGTTCTGCTGCCGGCTTCTGATACCACTCTTCATATACATCACGATCTTTAATACGGAAATCACCAGACAGGTCAATAACTTTTAAACCAACTTCTAAATATTGAGGCGCAAGCTTTGAAGCTACTCCGGCTGGTGTTGCCAAAAATACAATATCTGCTTTTTGCTTAATTAGTTCCGGATTCACATCATCAAGCAGTTCTTCACGAATACCTTGCAGATGAGGATAACCTTCTGTTACTTTCGTACCTGCACTGGACGAAGATATGACAGATGTAATTTCAACATTGGGATGAGAGTGTAGCAGACGCATTAATTCAACTCCGCCATATCCTGTAGACCCAACAATTGCAATACCTAGCTTCTTACTCATATTACCGCTTCCCCTCTAGTTACTATTTATGTAGATCTCATCTATATTTTCATCTTCAACTAAGCCGTTTGAACAACTTCTTAAAGATGACCCAAATTTACCCAACACTTTATTTTACATTATATCGGTATGAAAGAGAATATGCTTATTACTGTATTATTATACATCCGTATTCATAAAAATTCAACGTATATTAATGGATATATACACCCTGTTCCGCTTCAATTATTGGTAAGATTTAAACCCTTCACCAAGCACTTCACCTGTATTACTTATAATGATAAATGCTGTAGGATCAAGCTTTGCTACAGTTCTTTTCAACTTGGATACTTCATTCTGTGCCACAACAACCATAATGACATTACGTGGGTTACCTGTATATCCGCCGGTACCCTCTAATTTCGTCAAACCACGATTAAGATCTTGCAATATCGCTTGTTCTAATTGCTCTGTTTG
This sequence comes from Candidatus Pristimantibacillus lignocellulolyticus, assembly GCA_023639215.1. Taxonomy (NCBI): domain Bacteria; kingdom Bacillati; phylum Bacillota; class Bacilli; order Caryophanales; family Paenibacillaceae; genus Pristimantibacillus (SeqCode); species Pristimantibacillus lignocellulolyticus (SeqCode). The sequence continues at coordinate 1,861,851 of CP097899.1, read as the reverse complement.
CTCGCTTATAATAAAAGCTACCTTTGATAACTGTAGTCCATTTTGCACAAAGTCGATACTTTTACTCGTTACAAATAGTGAAATTAGCGCATAGAGTGATAACTCAGGAGAAATGATTATCGCAGCAGCAATAATGACTGCTCCATCAAAACAAACGACCGCAAGATTATAAGGAATACCCGTTAATCTATGTAACATTTGGGAAGCAAGATCTAATCCCCCGGTTGAACCTCCACCTCGATAAACGATCGCAAGTCCAATCCCTACACCAATACCACCATAGATGGAAGCAAGTATTGGATTATCAGTAGGTGCGGGGAAATGAGAAGTAAGAAGTACGAACAAAGGAAATACAGTAGAACCTAATATCGACTTAGCACCAAATTTCTTACCTAGTAGCCAAATAGCCGCAATAAATAAAGGTATATTTAGCGCCCATTGTGTAACTGCTGGTGGAATCTGTAACTGCCTTTCTACGAGGATAGAAATTCCTGATACGCCTCCGGATGCTATACCATTCGGCAAGAGGAACAAATTAAAACTCAACGCCAAGATGAATGAACCTATAAGTACTTGAACGATATTCCATGCGATTTGCATAGAAGGAGAAAGTGAATATTTCGCGGCTTTTCTCGTTTGTTGTTTCATGGCGTGTAGACCAACCTTTCTTATGTAAAAAAGGAGAGCTTCTACACCATTGTGTAAAAACTCTCCGAGCATATATGTTTATTACTTTTGACGAATTTGATTGCGTAAATAGCCATCAATAAACATATCAATATCGCCATCCATTACTGCATTAACGTTACCCGTTTCAACAGATGTACGATGATCTTTAACCATGCTATAGGGATGGAACACATAAGAACGAATTTGACTTCCCCATGCAATGTCGGATTGATCACCGCGGATCTCTGCAAGCTCCTTCATCTGCTCTTCAATTTTACGCTCATATAACTTGGAACGTAAAGTCTTCATAGCACGATCACGGTTCGCAATTTGAGAACGTTCTTGCTGACAGGCTACTATAATTCCAGAGGGAATATGCGTGATACGTATAGCTGATTCGGTCTTATTGACATGCTGACCACCTGCACCACTTGCACGGTACGTATCAACTTTCAAATCTTCCGAACGAATCTCTATTTCAATCGTATCATCAATTTCTGGAACGACATCACAAGATGCAAATGAAGTATGACGACGACCAGCAGAATCGAATGGTGAGATTCGAACTAATCGATGAACACCCTTCTCTGCTTTCAAGTATCCATAGGCGTTAAATCCTTTAACTAGTATGCTTACGCTCTTAATACCCGCTTCATCGCCTGGTAGATAGTCCAGTAATTCAACTTTGAAGCCGCGCTTCTCAGCCCAACGAGTATACATACGATAAAGCATTAGACCCCAATCTTGCGACTCGGTACCACCAGCTCCTGGATGCAACTCTAATATAGCGTTCAATTTATCATAAGGTTGATTCAATAATAACTGTAGTTCATAGGCAGAAAGTTTCTCTTGAAGAGCAGCTAAACCTTGCGTTAGTTCAGCTACCATATCTTCATCTTCGTCTTCCTCTACAAGCTCTAGTATCATCATTAACTCTTGATGAGTAGTTTCAAAGCTATTGTAATCTTCAACTACCGATTTTACAGCGTTCAATTCAGAGATCACGCTTTGCGCGCGTGTATTGTCATCCCAGAAATCTGGCATAGACATCTTTTCCTCAAAGTTAGCAATAATATCATGCTTTAGCTCTAAGTCAAAGAGACCCCCTAAGTGTCTGTAATCGATTAGCTATTTCACGTAAATCTTGCTTTAAAGTAACATCTAACATAGAAATACATTCACCTCAAACTATTGTTCTTGTCCTAAGATATTAATTCATACCATGACATTGTTTATATTTCTTACCACTACCGCAAGGACACATGTCATTACGGCCAACACGATCATCACGGCGAACTGGTTTCTTCACAGCATCCTCACCACCGCCACTTGTTGATGAAGTTTGACCTTTCACAACTTCTTGACGTTCAAGATTACTTTCCACACGTGCTTTCATAATATACTTGGAAACTTCCTCCTGAATGCTCTCCACCATGCCGTGGAACATTTCAAATCCTTCGAATTGATACTCACGAAGCGGATCAGTACCACCATATGCACGCAAGTGAATACCTTGACGGAGTTGATCCATTGCATCAATATGATCCATCCATTTGGAATCAACTGCACGAAGTACAACGACTTTCTCAAATTCGCGCATTGTTGTTTCGCCTAATTGCTCCTCACGAACATCATATGCCGCTGCAACTTTATTGTAGATAACATCGACGATTTCTGATTTTTCCTTGCCCCAAATATCATCACGAGTAAGAGCACCTTCATCAAGTAAGTTCGCTTGCACGAACTCAATAACAGATTGTAGATCCCAATCCTCTGGAATATCTTCTATACAATGCGCATCTACTGTACGTTCGATCACTGGCTTAATCATATTCATAACTTCATCACGAATATTTTCAGATTCTAAAATGTCACGACGTTGTTTGTAGATAACTTCACGTTGTTGATTCATTACATCATCATATTGCAGGACAACTTTACGCGTATCAAAGTTATTACCCTCGACACGTTTTTGAGCAGATTCAACAGCTCTTGTAATCATACGGCTCTCAATAGGTTGATCTTCATCAAGACCTAGACGATCCATCATTGTCATAATATTTTCAGCACCGAAACGACGCATTAATTCATCTTCCAGTGATAAATAGAATTGAGAAGAACCTGGGTCACCTTGACGTCCAGCACGACCACGTAGCTGATTATCAATACGACGGCTCTCATGACGTTCTGTACCGATAATGTGCAGACCACCATTACCAGCAACATTGTCACCAAGCAAAATATCGGTACCACGACCGGCCATATTCGTTGCAATCGTAACAGAACCTGGTTGTCCAGCACGAGTAATTATTTCTGCTTCCTCTGCATGGAACTTTGCATTCAATACTTTATGTTGTACTCCGCGGCGTTTCAACATTTCAGAAAGCACTTCAGAGTTTTCAATTGAGATTGTACCTACTAGTACTGGCTGATTCGTTTTATGACGTTCAACGATTTCTTCTACAACAGCTTTGAACTTACCTTTAACTGTTTTGTAGACAACATCGGGAAGATCTTTACGAATCATAGAACGGTTAGTAGGAACTTGAATAACATCTAGACCGTAAATTTTACGGAACTCTTCTTCCTCTGTTTTAGCTGTACCAGTCATACCGCCTAGTTTACGATACATACGGAAGTAGTTTTGGAAAGTTATCGTAGCAAGTGTCATACTTTCGTTCTGTACTTTCAAGTTTTCTTTCGCTTCAATCGCTTGATGTAGACCATCGCTATAACGACGACCAGCCATTAGACGACCAGTAAATTCATCAACGATAATAACTTCGTCATTTTCAACAACGTAATCAACATCACGTTTCATAATATTGTTTGCTTTCAAAGCTTGTTGGATATGGTGGTTAATCGTAACGTTCGCATGATCGAATAAATTTTCGATTCCGAAAGCACGCTCACCTTTCGTAACACCAGCTTCAGTAAGCATAACATTTCTTAATTTGATATCTATTGTAAAGTCTTCTTCTGGCACCATACGAGATACAAGTCGTTGTGCCGCATCGTATAATTCTGTAGATTTAGCAGCTTGTCCGGAAATAATAAGCGGCGTACGCGCTTCATCGACTAGAATCGAGTCAACCTCATCTATAATAGCGAAGAACAATGGACGTTGAACCATCTGCTCTTTGTATAAAACCATGTTATCACGCAAGTAGTCGAAACCGAACTCATTGTTCGTTCCGTAAGTAATATCACAAGCATATGCTTCTTGTTTTTGAGCATGCGTCAAACCATGTAAGTTACAACCAACTGTTAAGCCAAGGAAGTTATATAGTTGCCCCATTAATATGCTATCGCGTTCTGCCAAGTAACCATTGACCGTAATAACGTGTACGCCTTTTCCGGCAAGAGCATTTAGATAAACCGGTAGCGTAGCAACTAGAGTTTTACCTTCACCTGTTTTCATCTCAGCGATCTTACCTTCATGAAGAACCATACCGCCCAGTAATTGAACATCAAAATGGCGCATATTCAATACGCGCTTGGATGCTTCACGTACAGTTGCAAATGCTTCAGGCAATAGATCTGTTAGATCTTCACCTTTAGCAACTCTCTCTTGGAATTCGCCGGTCTTCGCTTGTAGTTGTTCATCGGATAATGCCAAGTACTGTGGTTCCATTTCGTTTATTTGCTCAACGATCTTAGTTAGTCGTTTTACTTCTTTTTCATTAAAATCACCAAATATTTTCTTCACCAATCCAAGCATGGCTTTCCCCTTCCGATAGTACGTCTTTATGTTAAAGATTGTAACAGTTTGTAGTTATAATCGCAATCTATCCCCTATTTGGTATAACCATTTAAAGGAAGAGATACGTGTTTTGTAGGTATTGTAGCACTGTGATCAATATCATTAATAATTTTTAACGATACCGTTGACATAATATGACCAAATTATTGGTATAACGTTAGAACTTCTCGCCTACCAACTATCGTCGGTAGACTTCATTTATGGCCGAGCGGTTGCTCGATAGCATTTGAAATTAATATATTCTATTATATATCTTTTATTTTAATATTATTATTCATCTATATCATTCCAATACTTACTATTGCTAGACTTGTTATTGGTCTATTTGAACATCGATAATAACCAAAAAGGTATCTCTGAACTGCTGCCGAAGTAGCAAATCCAGAGATACCTAAAAAATTCATTAATTATCCTTGTTCTATTAATCCGTATTTGCCATCGTTACGTTTGTAGACGACGTTAACTGATTTACTATCAGAATTAGAAAATACGAAGAATTCGTGACCTAACATATTCATTTGAAGTATCGCTTCTTCTATGTCCATTGGCTTTAATGTAAAGCTCTTTGTACGGACAAGTTCGAAATCTTCCTCCTCATCCTCCAGTACAGATACTGAAGTAGAATTTTCTCGGAATAATGCTTTCGATCCGCTAGCTTGACGGAATTTACGATTCAATTTAGTTTTGTGTTTGCGAATTTGACGCTCTAGCTTATCAACTACTAGATCAATTGATGCGTACATATCTTCACTTTTTTCTTCTGCTCGAAGGATTAGTCCAGATGCTGGTATCGTAACCTCCACCGTGTGTTGTCCTTTTGTAACTGAAAGTGTAACGTTTACTTCGGAGGTGATCGAAGGATCGAAATATTTCTCCAATCTGCTGAGTTTTTTCTCAGTGTAGTCCCTTAGTGCATCGGTAACTTGAACGCGTTGTCCTCGGATATTGTAGTTCATGTGGCACTCCTCCTTTACATGTTCTTATTATATCATATGCAAAGAACATATACAAAATAGATTTTAGTTAATTTAGAATTTTCTGATAATTTGTGACGATATTATTTCAATTTTATTTCGCTAAATACTTTTAATTAATAGTAGTTAAGATCGGCCACTTACGCTATCTATATTGATAATTGTAGCGCTTGTGGCAAATCAATAACTATATTACAAAGCTAAACACATACAAATTAGGGAAGTATTGAATGGTTTAATAAGACTATACCCACTTCACCTTAAAAGAACATGAAAATGAGAAGATTGTTATAATTAGCTCAAGTTTTTGAACTGCCTCTATTTGTTGTTTTCTTCATGAAGACCAGTCAACCAAGCAGTCAATTGTTCGGTTTGTTTCAAGATTGCTATTGGATCATAATACCAAGAAACTTCTTCTTTCCAAACAAACACTTGATTATTTTTAATAGCAGGAAGACTCGACCAAATTGGGTCAGCTTTATAATCTTCTAGCGTCCTATCGTTCGAGGTCAAAATGATATAGTCGCCCGCATATTGTGTTAACGTTTCTTCAGAAATTTCTGCCCATTGCTTCTCCATAATATGATCAGCAACTTCCGCAGGTGGCTTACGTCCTAAAGCCTGATACACAGCTTGTCCGCCACGTCCAAAATTATCACCATAGGCATATGTTGATCCTGCGGTGTTTTCAATAATGCTGAACGAGGCATCTGCGGGAATAACCTCATCAACCTTTTGCTTAGCTTCAGCAATAATCTGATCGTAATTAACTAACCAATCTTTCGCTTCTTGTTCCATACCAAGCAGCTCTCCAAAATAAGTAAGCTCTTCATGTGCATTTTTCAAATCTCCATACGGTATTGTAATTGTTGGAGCGATTTTACTTAATACTTCATAATTTTCGGCTATTCCTGAAATAATAAGATCAGGCTGTAGCTCAAGGATTTTTTCAGATGACATTTGGCCGTAAGCTCCTGTATCTGCTACCCCTGTCAAAGCTTCCTTAAAGTACATATTATCAAGCGTCAATCCTGGTGCACCTACTGGAATTACATCAAGAGCGATTAAGCTTCCCAAATATTCCTCTGCAACAATTCTCTTAGGATGTGCTGGAACTTTTATTTCACCATTAACCGTAGTAATAATTTTGAAATCCTGTTCTTTATCATTGGTTGTCTCATCAATTACAACGTCAGATATGCCTTGTTGATTAGAGTTTCCTTCTGTGGATTGATTACTATTCTTACTTCCACAGGCTACCATTATTATCGCCAACATTGTAACGATTAGTAAAATGCCTAGCTTTCTATACCACGTTATATTGCTACTCATGATTGCATTCCTCCTATAATGTATAATGATTATCATTCTCAATAATATTACAGAGGAATTCGCTTTATGACCATGTCTAAATGTGATATGTACTATGTACTTTTATGATCTCAAAACCTCACTTAATATTTCAATTTGTGCTAGTGATGAAAGAGGATCAAAACCGTAAAACATCGATGACTCTTTCAAGAAATGAACTTGCTTGTTACGAACCGCTTCGAGTTTCAGCCAATCATCAGAATTTATTAATTTTTTGAATTCTAGTTTTTCTTCCAAACTATATGGAAAATTGAGAAAAATAATAACATCAGCCTGGTATAATGCAATATCTTTTATCTTCTTCTCTAAGTATCCTCGCTCATTGATTTTTTCTTTCATCAAAAGATCCGGTCTATGGTAATTCAATTCTCCGTATAAAATATGACATCCACGACCATAGCTTGAATCATAGCAATACACTTTCTTATCTCCAAATTCCCAGACGATAGCAGAGCCCCGAGTTGTGTTTCTTCTATTTAAGTTGTTATTTAGATCCGTGCATAGATCGTCATATTTCTGTAGCCAAACATTCGCTTGGTTTCTCCTATCAACCACTTCACTTATTAAATGGAATTGGTCTCTCCAGGACATTTCGCGAAATGGAATAGCAATAACAGGAGCAATTGTAAGCATGGCTGCATTCTCTTGTTCAATACAGTAATTAATAATAACATCGGGCCTTACTGCTGAAATAGCATCACATACATTATCAAAACTCATATGATCGATGGATAAATGTTTTGTCTGTGGTATATGTTCACGACTCGCTAACCAGTGTGAATAAGGAGCGAGTTCAGGCATAATTCCCAGCGCTCTTAAGCATGCTGTATAGTTATAATTCAATGAAACTACCTTCTTTTCCTTACGAATAAATACTGAAGGTGACGTTCCAACGACCTGCTTAAATTTCCTACTAAGATAGGTGCCTTCCTCATATCCTACTTCCAATGCCAATTGAGATAAATTTAACTGCTGCGTCAACAATAGTTGTTGAGCTTTTCTTATACGAAGCAAATTCAAATGCGAATTAAACGTCTGACCTATTTCTTTTCGAAATACTCTAGAGAAATGTTCAGGGCTTACACCAGCAAGCTCGGCCATATCGCTTCTAGTAATTGTTGAATAATAGCGTTGCCCCATATAAAGAAGTATCTTTTGTAGCCAATCCTCACTTTTATCATTTGTAATAAGCTGTGAGTTACGATGTATCTCAGCAAGTAGATCAGAAAAAACTTGCTGAATAGATAAAGAATTTTCATAATTTTGAAGATTCCATTGCTCTAACAATTTATCCGCTAATTGAACTAATCTAGTTGATGCGTGATCTATTATTAATCCTTGTTGAAAAGATCTTTCTTTTTTGTTACTTGCCCCTGCCGTAACATATTCTATCGCTACACCTTGAAGTTGAGATTTCTCAAGTGAGGTTATAGAAGAATTATTATCATAATTATAATGAGCCACATTCCCCGCTTGAACAATTAACTGTTCTTCCGTAGTGGATACGCGACATTTTCCTGAAGTTACAATGATAATATAACGATTTTGAATCGAGTGATGAGGAGGCTTGTTTGCTATTAACTTTGATAACTCTATTACAGTTTGAGGATAATGAAAAACAAATGGAGTGTTAATTATATTCGTTAATTCAGTAGAAATATTTTTCACCTACTTTTTGTGTGATAATCATTCTCAATTATACACAAAGTTCAAGCGAAAAAATATAGAGTAGTGCTAACTATCGTCCATAATGTTAACATACAAAAAAAGAACTTCCTTGTGGGAAGTCCTTTTCAACCATTATAACTATAAAGAAAGGGCTATACAGCCTTATAATTACAGTTTGTTAACGTTAGCAGCTTGAGGACCACGAGCGCCTTCAACAATGTCGAATTCAACTTCTTGGCCTTCTTCAAGAGTTTTGAAACCTTCTGTTTGGATAGCGGAGAAATGTACGAATACATCGCCACCTTGTTCTGTTTCGATAAAACCATAACCTTTTTCTGCGTTAAACCATTTAACTTTTCCTTGCATGTGCAAACATTCCCTTCGTATTCAAAATACTAGGTGGCAACCTTATATGGGCCACAATTTGAATATACAATACGTTGGTTCAAATTGTCAATCTATTTTTGAAAGCGAATACATTATTGGTGGATGGGCAGTTCTTTTTAAGAGTTCATGCTATTTTTATACAATATATCATATTTACTGCCGTTTTGCAGAATTTTGGAGATCACTACGAGAATCGATGAGTCTTACAATCGCCGCTATCTCTTTATAATTATCATTTACCCTGAATATTAAACTTTTATACAACTAGATTCCTCGCTTAACCGTTAGAAGGCATGGTAAACCCTGACTCCAAACATTACATGGGAGTAAAACTATATGTTACTCCTAACGTAATGGATATCTACATACCAAGTATGACGGTTCAGATAAAACGATACCCATTATCGATATGCACTAGAACGCCTATTTTCTGCGAGTATGCATATCTACTATAGATTAGCTTCTAATATTCGTAATTAATTGTTCGATGTCCGTTTTCTTTACCAAGCATTCAATCCACCATCAATAATAATATTTTGACCAGTAATATAACTAGATGCATCAGATGCTAGAAAAATTAAAGCACCTACCATTTCCTCAGGTTGCGCCATTCTCCCTAAAGGAATTCGATTACTATACTTCTCCTTGAATACATCATTTTGTCCACTTTCTACTCCACCAGGAGTAATTGTATTTACACGAATATTATCCTTAGCCCAATAAGTAGCTAAATAACGTGTAAGTCCAATGACGCCAGCTTTAGCGGCGGAATAAATAGCAGGGGTATTTATTCCGCGTTCTAAGTAATATGAGCCTTCGTATATTCGATTATCTGGACCCATTATGCCGTAAATAGAAGAAGTTTGCATAATTGAGCCTCCCTGCCCTTGTTCTTTCATCACTTTACCTACATGCTTAGCAACCAAAAACATACTATCTAAATCTGTGGACATAATCTGATTCCATTGGTTTAGCTCATACTCTTCAAAGGGTGCAAAAAAGGCATTCAAATCATTTGATTTACCAGCTGCATTATTATGGAGGATATCAATAGAGCCAAATTCAGACCTTACTGAGTCTACCATTGAGATTACAGATTGTTCAGAGGTTAAATTACAATAAAAGCGCGTCGCTTTACCACCGCGTTCAATGATTTGATCGACCACCTGCTGGGAAGCCTCTTTATTGATATCTACTACAGCTACCTGTGCTCCTGCTTCAGCTAGACCAAAACAAAAATGCCTACCCAAGATCCCTGCACCACCAGTAACGATTGCATTTTTTCCCACTAGTGAGAATTTTTTGGTATAGTTCATATGTTTTCCTCATTCTAATATTTAATATTTATTTTTTATTTAATATTACACTCAAACAATAATTGTTGAATATCAGGATCATAGATATTTTCTTCACAAAATTCTGATACTAATTGTAATTGCTCTATATCATTCTTATTGTGTAGCAAAAAAATATAATTGTATATATTATCAACATTGTAAGGGTACAGTTTATATGCAAGTTCAAAACGTGCTAATGCTCCATCCATATCTTGTTGTTGATGCAATTGATACCCTATTTTATTATATGTCAATGAATAAATTATTCTTAACAAATCATTCGCCACCAATAGATTTCCCTCTGGGTTTAAATGATGATCGTCCGGCAACAAGTATTTATGCACATCTGATGGATCCACGTACTGTTCCATATCAATATAAAATATTCTTTTATTATCAACATTAGCTTTGTAAATTTGATTATATTTACTTATTTCCTCGTTAAGACCACCGTGCCTTTCATCCATTTTGCTAGATGTTGGCGAAATGCCTACGATAATCAAAAAACAATTCTGTCTCAATGATAGCATTTTTAATATTTTGTTTAAATAATTTTGGAAGTCCTCACTGTTTACCATTTGAGTTCTGCCTTCCCTGAACCAGCAGTCAACAATACCAATTTGTAATACAATTATATCTGGCTCGTAAAAGAAAAGGTAATCTGCAAATTCCGCATCAATATCTCTTAAAGTACAAAAACGTCTAGAACGATTTATTATCTCAAAATACGGCTCAAACTTAAATGTTTCCAATAAGCTTCTTTGTATAATCGATGAATATGTTTGTTCATATGAAACAGCCAGCTCTTGTTCCAAAGGAGAATAATTATTAATACGATGTGGTCTTGGAAGTCCAAGTGAATCACCTAATATTAAAATTCTCATACGCTACCTCCATGTTGTCCAAGTATACGATAGAACCAATGAAACGTACGAGCCGCATCTTCTATAGAGAGTAGTTGTCCGTAATCTCCACCTAATAAAAATTGCTCGAGTTGACGATACAAACCTGGTTTAAATTGAGTATCTAAATGATCATCAAATGTAACTTGTTCTATTGCAGTGCTTCCAATTTTCTGAGTGTGTAGCTGCTCAAATGGCCTAAAAATAAACCTGTTTTTATTCGTTAACAATTCTAGTTTCCAGCTGCCAGGTGCATTCCAATTGGCGTGATAAGAAAATGGAATATCGTTCATTGTTATACCCGCACCTACAAATATGCTTCCTTTTTGGTGCCACACTAACTTGCTTTGCGTGTACCCTTGAAGTTCCCTCGGTAGCCCACCAATATAAAATGCGGCATCTACTACATGAGTAGAGTTACCAATAAACAAGTTGTTCAGCTGAAAGGCAGTTTTATTCAGCTTTTCTATAATATGAGTCCATTCTGTAAACTCAAATAAAAAGGACGTTAAGCCTCCGTCTTCTTCAATACGTTTCCTAGCTTCCATAATTGAAGAATAAAACCTTCTATTATATGCGATATATGTTTTTGCCTCATACTTTTTTGAGAGTTTATTAATCCGTTCAATTCCTTCTTCTGTAACTGCACCAGGCTTCTCTACTAATATTTCTTTCATTCCTTTATCCAACAAATACAAGACATTATCTTCAAGACTTTCAAGAGTAGTTGCAACAATTGCATGAGAATAATTTTGCAAAAAACCGTCGTCTAAGCTTTCTAGCCCACCGATGATGACAGGAACTCCTTGCGTTTCCTTGAATCTTTTCGCACTGTTTTCACTGCGACCAACAACGGTATATTTAATATTCATAGCATTTAATACATTGGCATATTCTCCAGCCATTAGTCCTGCGCCCACTAATAATACGTTCATCATGTGATAATCCCTACTCTATCTCCCAAAAATTCATTAAATGCTCTGAGTAAAATCAGATGATAATGTACTGATTCTTCAAAAGATGTTAAATCGCAGCTGCCGTTATGAATTAATTGTTTATAAATAATGTGTGTTAATTGGCTTTGATAATAAAGGGAGAATTTATTTTGCATGCCATTAAAATCGATATGCTCATTCATCTCATCTATACAATATTTATCTTCATCAGTTTCAATTTCAATAGTGAAATTAAATGCATCACTTTCTTCGCAAGTTAATTGAAACATACTTCCTCTTTCTGTAGTACCACTAATCGTGCCTAAAAACTCGATGAAACCCTCGCGTTTATTTTGAATGAGCTGTTGCTTTAGATGGTCTGTATTTAACTCAATCTCCTCACGCCCGTTTAGGTAGAAGAATAAGTCAAGTAAATGAATAGAATTACTTGCAAGGTTCCAATTTGTACCTTTAGCTATAAGATTGATTTTACTTGAGTTACTAATTTCCTTTTTTAATTTTTTATAATTCTCCCATTGCCTCCGAGCACAGTTAACATATGTAATCGTTCTAGATGCCGCTATTACATCTTGTGCTTCTTTATATTCTTCGATAAAAGGGAATAGAAACTTTTCCAACAGTAAATACTTTACAGTTGCGTGATTAAATAATTTCTTAATCACATATAATCTATGAATCGAAGTCGTTGCAATTACTGCAAACTCAATAGCAGCCGGTAACTCGTCAATTTTCCTCAATAAGAACAAACTTTTATTACCAAATCTATCTACTTCATCAAATCTTTTGCTACTTAGTTCTAATGAAGTTTCTAATGGGTCTACCACATAAATGTTCATACTGTCTTCTAAAAGAGCCATCGCCTGCAAATGTCTACTTCCTAACTGACCAGCACCTATTATGACTATATTCACAACATTCACCCTCTATATAAATCTAGCCTGAAATTATATTAAAATAATTCTTTTTTCAGCAATAAGCTTAACTATCTCAAAATCTAATTCGGAATCGATATCCTGCGAACGTTCTTCTGGCATAACGTATAAGATGGTATTCTCTGTAAAAAGCTTACTTGAATTAATAAAAGTTTCTCTATTCCAAACATAAATTGAGGCATTCATATCGAATGATTTTGGAGCATCCTGACGACGAACAATGGATGTATCAAGTGGCTTCGATAGCTTTACAAAGCCATCATCTCCTTGCTCTACTAGATTAAAGTAAGGACTTCTTCGAGCTGGTGCTGCAGTAATTAAATTACTAGCATTACTATGCTCTTCAAACATTTTAATAGCATTTTGCAAGTCTTCTACTGTGCGTAGAGGTGAGGTTGCATCAATATCTGTAATGGTATCAAAGGTTAGATCACAAAGCTCTTCTACATGTTTTACACAATGTTGAATGGCCGGTAGCTTGGCAGCCGTGTCTGATGCCATTTCATCGGGACGCTTAACTACATAATCGGCACCATATGCTTTAGCTACCTCTAATATTTTATTGCTGTCACTACTCACTGCTACAACATCAAAAAGATTGCTTTTCTTTGCCTGTAGAATGCTGTGAGCAATTAGGGGCTTCCCTAAAATCTCACGAAGATTTTTATTTTTTACACCTTTAGATCCACCCCGTGCACATATCGTACAGATTCTAGCCATTATATACCCACTCCTTGAGTAGTGAAGATTTTTCTGCCGCTTCAATCATTTTGACAACACTCACTCCTTGTGCAAAAGAGCAACAAAGGGTTGATCCATTTAAAACAGCTTCATGCTGCTTTTTATATGTGTAATCTCTATCTATTGGCACTAATTGCTCAAGCTCTCCATTGCAATTAATAATATTATTAACGAAATCAATTTTTAGCGTTTTGCTATTTGTTTGAACAATGACATATCGTTGAGTAATGCGGTCTAGGTAATTCAATTCAACTGTAACACGAGTATTAAGATTGGTGCTGTAACTGATCTGTACGTAATCCTCTGATTCAATCTCTAGATCACTTATTTTATTAATTACTGCGACCAATGAATGCCATTCCCCAAATAGATCCATTAAATAATCCAACTCATGACTTAAATCCCTTAAGACCCCTCCCCCTCGAGCCTTGGATGCAGAATAGCTTTTAGTATAGTCTGCGTTTGGTCTCCAACTAGGCAAATACTGTCCAACGTAAGCATTTACACTAATTACTTCTTCATTGTTTAGATAAGTCCTTAAACTTTGTATCAGGGGATGAAATCTTAAATTATAAGCTACAAACGTCTTACTGTGGTTAAAATTAATCTGTTCCAAATTCATAAATAGAGGTTTTTCGATTAGTATATGCCCTTCATATTGGTTACTAACTAACTCTCTTAAAGACTCTGCGTGAAATACTGTTTCATTAGAAATAACAATATAATCGTATTCATTTTCTAGAAAGGCATACTCTAAATTATTATAAAAATTAGGAGAATTAAAGTTACGACGAGAAACAACTGAAACATCAATTCCCATTTCCTCTAGTAGCCTAGCATGTCTTTGTCCAATTGATCCATATCCTATTACTAGAGCTTTCATCTCAAAACTTCTCTCTTAAATATTTTCATATATTCAGTATCCGCTCGCTCATATTCATCCATTTTCCCAATATCTAACCAATACTCATGAATTGGGAATACTGTTGTTTTCAAACCCGCTTCTATTAACTGTTCGAATAGAGTAGGCATATCATAAAACGTATTAGCTGGTATATAATTAAAAACCTCTGGACTTAAGACATATATACCGGCGTTTACAAAGCTTCTATGAACGGGCTTTTCTTTAATTGTCACTAGTCTCGTCCCACTTGTTTCAATCACACCGTATGGAATTTGAAATTCATACTCTCGTACACACATTGTTGCGACAGAATTTTGTTCTTGGTGAAATTCCATCAGTTGATCAAAGTTTATTTGTGTAAGTAAGTCTCCATTCATAACAAAAAATGGTTTACTTGGTCGATTTTTTATTAAAGAGAGTGCTCCAGCAGTACCCATCCTTGTATCTTCTTCGACATAATCTATTGATATATCGAAATGCTCACCATTTTGAAAGTAATCCTTAATCACTTCTTTTTTATAATTCACTGAAAAAATAAAGTTAGAGTATCCATACTGTTTAAAGCTTTCAACAATGGTTTCAAGAATTGGTTTATTCCCTACTCTTAGCATAGGCTTAGGTGTATCATCTGTAAGTGGACGTAGTCTAGTCCCTAATCCACCAAGCATCAATACTACGGTATTTTTATTTGATAATCTATCTACACTGTCAAAAAATATAATATCTATGATTCTATTCTCTCTATCCACGATTGGTAGTTGTTTTAGCATTTTTGATTTCATAATTTTATGATATTTATAATTTTTTTGACCTTCTCTTGCACTAATTGGATTGGGATTCATAATTGAAGTAATAGGTACCTCTAGTCCGTTTCCTCTTAAAATACCACGACGTATATCTCCATCTGTTACGGTCCCTAGCAAACGACGCTGTTCATCTAATACTACTGCAAATTGTAAGGCAGTTTTATCAATGATTCTCATAGTTTCAAACAATGTTTGTTTATTAAAAACAATTATTTTTTCCCAATGTCTCATATGTTACACTTCCTTCGCAGGTACTCCAATTACTTTTAAGTTATCAGCGATATTATTAATGACCACAGCCCCTGCACCGATTAAACAATTCTCACCTATCGTAATATTTTGTATTACTGTTGCACCAACACCAATATGTGTTCCTTTTTTTATATGAACACCTCCTGATAGTCTTGTGCCTGGCGAGATATGGGTGTGGGAACTGATTTGACAATCGTGATCTATTATCGCCCCTGTATTGATAATACTATTATCGGCAATTTTCGTGTTGGTTTGAATAATGGCACCTGCCATTACTTGAACCCCTTGCCCTAGTCTAACAGATGGAGCAATAATAGCTGATGGATGTATAACAGTCATAAATTGATAGCCTATATTGAAGTAGTAATTGAACAACTTTTCGCGAAGTGGTGATGGCTCTATCATCCCTATCCCGAGCACTAGCATGCACTCAGAAGGAAGATAGTTTTCTATTACTTCATCGCTTCCTAAGTAAGGTAAACCATAACGATTCTTCTCTTGCAAGGGCGCAGTAAATCCTATAATTTTCTCAGTACGATCCATTAATATTTCAGTTAATACAGAGGCGTGGCCCCCATTCCCAATAATAATTAGCGGTCTACTCATCGATTAACTCGTCCTCTTCATACGACTTCACTGCTTTTTGACCAATATAAGTCCAGTACCTTGAGGGTGCTTGGCCACCTCCAGGTCTTTTTACTGTCAAATTTTCCATCGTAAAAATATCTCCTGCATTAATCGCGGTTTTAGCCACTAGACTTTTGCGTGCAGCAATGCTATTTTTTAATTCTGTTGCAGTTGGAGTTTTTATTCCATCTCCCAACGCTATTTCAATTTTTCTAATTTTATTCACCATTCCGCTTAATTCATCTGGATTTAATGAAGATACATGATCTGGGCCTTCTAACGTTTTATCTAGTGTAAAATGCTTCTCAATAACCTTAGCACCAAGGGCAACAGCTGCAATTGGTATCATAATTCCTTCTGAATGATCAGACAACCCAATAGGCAACTGAAATACTTTTTCCATTTGGTTCATCGCATTTAAATTTATTGAATCAATTGGAGCCGGGTATTGGGTAGTGCAGTGTAAAAGTGTTACGTAGCTTTCAAGCACTTCCTTTGCCTCAGTCGTCCGATAGAAATTAACTACTTGCTCAAATACAACCTGCTCTACGGGTCTTGCTAGGCCGTATGCAATAAAAGCCAAAGCTTCATGAATTTCTTCGATTGTTGCCATACCCGTTGATAAAATCATTGGTTTTCCTTTTGAGGCAACATAATGAAGAAATGGTGTGTTAGTTACTTCACCTGAAGAAATTTTTATTATAGGTAAGGACAGTTGGTCTACTAAAAAATCAATACTTTCAAAATCGAAAGCTGTAGATAAAAATTCTATCTGCTCTGCCTTAGCAAATAACTGTAATTCCTTAAACTCCTCGTACGTTAATTCCAGCTTTTTAAGCATGGAAAATTGAGACGTAGCTTCACCTAAATTTTCTATTTGGTAATTAGCTTGTTTGGCGTGCTTTGTCACTAAATTTTCCGTCTTGAACGTTTGGAATTTAACTGCATCTGCCCCCGCTTGCTTTGCGGCTCTAACCAACTCTTTTGCAATTTGAAGTGAACCATTATGATTAACACCAGCTTCAGCAATAATATACGTCTTCATAGCACTCGCTCCTTCAATAGCATGAATGCCTCTGCCGCCTCAAATCCACTTGCTGCACCGCGAATATAGGCAAGTGACCGAATCGCTTTTTCGCTACGCGGAAATGGAAATTCACTTATTTCAGATTCATAGATTTTCATAATATCTATTTTTTGATCAATGTAGGGCTCTATATTTACAAAGATGTTCGGCCTAAATCCATTACCATCAGGGTTTATTGTAAAATCAGTTTCTGATAAAGTTTCGTACACTAAAACCTTATCTATAGATGGATATCTAAACCATTTGGTACAAGCTACCGATGCATCAAATACAGCTTTGTGGTCAGAATGAATATCGTTTGGATAAGGCACGTATACAATATTAGGTTGTATCTCTTGAAATACTTTGCTTATTTTCATAATTAAGTCTGAATCAGGTACTCGATCTAATGCCGCTGCTTCAAAACCTAAGTTAAATATCTTCTCAAATTGATATTGATCAGCAACACATTCTATTTCCGTATTTCTTTTTGATCTTTTTTCTTGGGAAAAAGAATCTTTCATCTCTGTTACTATAACCCAATAAACTTTATCATTTTGCTGAAGATGTCGTAGTAAAGTACCACCACACCCCAGTGTTTCGTCGTCAGGATGTGGTGTCATAATAATTACTTTATTCATTTAGTAAGTTATCTCCTTAATTAATAACTTTTGATCAATTTGTAAATCAGCCAATATATTAGCTATTTTAGAAGCACTATCACCGTTTCCATAAGGATTCGTACCGTTCTTTATTTTTAATAAATACTCTTTGTCATGTATTGATTTTTTCACTGCATTTATAATTTCATCAACATCATGATCTATAAATTGAACATTATTGGCGTGTAATCGACCCTTTTGTCTATTACCTACGTTTATTACAGGCAACTTTAAAAATGGAGCTTCTAGAATGCCTGCACTAGAATTACCTAGCAAGCAATTTGCATGACGCATACTATTAACAAATTCAAGTCTAGGAATATTTTTTTGAACATATATGAATGGTAAGTCAGCATATTCGTTAATAGCTGCTATGATTTGTTGCCCACCAGCATCAGAATTCGGATAGCTTATTATCGTTTTTATTCCTAGTTTTTTTACAGCCTCCATCGTAGCTTTCATTTGCTCATAAGCATATTGCACTTCTGTCGAAATTACGTGTTGGATTAGTAAAATTAATGGTTCACCGTTTTCAATCTTAAAGCCTAATCGTTGAGATAATTCCTCTCTTGTTAAAAAAGGCACTTCTTTTAAACGATCTAGTCCTGGATTTCCAGTGTTAAACACGCGAAACGGCTCTTCACCCAATTTTATCAAACGTTCTGCGCTTTCATGATTTGTTGTAAAATGAATGTGTGCTAGCTTGCTTACTGCATGCCTTACTTGATCATCTACATTTCCGATAACCCGGTCTCCCCCGGCTACGTGTACAACGGGGATATTCATGTATGCGCCTACTAGTGCAGTCGTCATGGACTCTTCGCGATCACCTAATACCAATAGAACATCCGGCTTCACTCGCTCTACAGCCTGAACCATTCCTTGTAACTGAATAGCAAGTCCCTTTACTCTGCCTGATGTAAGATCACTGTTGAGTAAGCTTTCAATTTTTTCTGCTATCAAATAACCGTCTTTTTCTATTTGTTCTACAGTATAGCCATACGCATGAGACAGATGAGCACCCGTCACTATCAATTGCAGCTCTAACTTGGAATGGTTTTGAATTTCCCTAAATACCGGAGTCATTAAATCGTAGTCAGAACGAATCCCTGTTACAGCAAGTATTTTTCTTTTCAAATACCATCCCTCCAAAATTCCTTAAAGTTATCAACATATACAAAATCCATTCTAGTATTTATACAAAACTGCTCATCTATGTGTCGGTCACCAAAATATATTAATCTCGAACTGCTTTCAATGCTTTTTATTGTACTTAAGGATAAACTTGATGGCTTATAGTGATTTCTGCCTAAATCACCCGTAAAACAACAATTGTCAGGTGCAAAGTAACGTGCAAGCACCAGTGCTGTATATTTTTTTCTTTGCAGAGAGGCGTATCCATCAGTTATTAAAAAACATTTTGATCTTGGAAGATTCTCTAATAACTTCTCTATTTTTTTCGATAAAGTTAACTGTGGCTCTGTTGACCTATAAATGTGCAAAGCGTGTTCTATTGTTTTATTCTGAATATTAAACGTACGAAGTGTCTCCTCAAAAATAAATGGATAACTACTTCCTTTTACAATCCATTTTTCGATCATATCATTAAATATACTATCAACTTCTACTGATGTATCTAAAGAAAAATATGCTGCAATCCTTCTATATGCTTGTTTAATGAATGTTATTTCATCATATAGTGTTCCATCCATATCGAAGCCAAACCAATCATATTTATTGAAGTCTACATCATTCAAGCGTAAATACTTCATTATAATACCTCATCATTTTCAGACCATATTTCACTTCGACAGGGTTAATAGGCTCGTAATGAATTAGATTAGAGCTCATTAATGAAATCCAATTCTCAGTTGCAGCAAATCCTAAAGCCATTCCACCAGCAATTCGAGGATTAATCTCAATAAACTTCAAATCACCATTTTCCTCTTCAAAGCATTGAATATTAATTGGACCTATAAAAGGTATCGATGAACAGATTATACGTACATATTTTTCAATTTCAGAATGCTTTACAGCTATACCACATGTCGATTTTCCTTCTTTAACGTTAATACGTTTTCTGGGTACAATATAAACCGGTTTATTATTAAAATCACAAAATACATCAACCGTATATTCTGTACCTCGAATTAGTTGTTGCGATATATTTCCATCCATATTTACATCTTCGTTATCTTTAGCTATAAAAATCCCTGCACTTCCTCTTCCTCTTCTTGGTTTAATCACTGGATACTTAGATTCCAGACTTGTTTCAGGAGTAGGAATTCCATACTTTTCAAAGAACAAAAAGGTTTTCCATTTGTCGATAAAGATCTCTACAGTGTTGCTATCCGATATAATTACATGGATATTGTTTTGTAAAAGCATTTCCTTGCTTTTAGCCCATTCCTGTAAAGTCTCATCCAATGAAGGTAATACTACCTGTATATTATTCTTAAACACTAAATCAAGAGTTTTCTCCCAACTGCTTTCCTCTGCGATTTTAGGCATTTTAATAAAATCATCTGATAAGTATTTGCCAAAGCAATCTTCTGTAATGTCTGAAGCTACCACATTGAATCCTGCCTCTTGAATCGATCGAATTAAATAGCCGGAAGTTAAACTCCCGGACGCTTCAACCAAAACCCTCATTGGTTAACACCTACTTTTTTTCAATACCATATGGTATCTCGATATATAAGTATCTGTTGCAACATTTTTACTAATAATTTTCTTTATTTCTTTAATTTCAAACAGGTTTTCAATCAAATTCTCAATTTTATTCAGTGTAAAGTAAGACTGAATCGTTCCCTTTTCATGAATTGACTCCACAACGACCTCTTCTTCAAAATCCACATCAAACTTCGTTTCATCACCAATTAGATCACAATAAAATAAGCCATCTTCTTTAATAATTCTATGGCACTCTTCTATGATATTTCTTGCAATCTCAAAAGGCATACTGTCCAGCACTCCATGACTTACAATAAAGCTAAACTCATCATCTCTCCAAGGCAATTCTTCTGCAGAGCCGCAAAATATCTTATCCTCAGAATTTAAATTCTCTTTTTCTAGCCATTGTTTTGCAACTGTAACAGCCTCCTGTGATAAATCAACGCCATATGTATTTATTCCTAACTTTTCAAAAAATACAATATGGCGCCCTATTCCACAACCTAAGTCTAAGACTTTACAGTTTTGACTTGCTATATAATCTACATGCTCTAGCCCTACTCTTTTTGCTATATATTTCGCAGAAAACCGAATGATTTCTTCATGTGGATAAAACACAAAGTTATCTTTATTTTTATAAGATACATTCCATTCTTCTTTTTTTAAGTTCATTATTTTCTCCTACGAAACGTTATTATAAAACAATATATGAAATATTCGGATCAAAGCTAAAGCGATTAATTGTGTAGTCTTTAATCGATAACTCCTCTAGCATAGCTATCGTTTCTCCAGGCCACCAAGGATTATTTATCTCATCAAATGCTAATACTGAACCTTTTGACATACGAGGTAAAAAGTTCTGTAAAGCAACTTTAGTTGGTTCGTACAAATCAAAGTCCATAAATAATAAACTTATTAACAAATGAGAGTTATCCTTTACATATTGAGGAATAGTTTCAACTGCATCCCCTTTCACTAAATGAACTTTTTGGAATTGATTTAAATATCTATTTTCATCATATTGCTGGACTAATTCTAATAACTCGTCATAGACATTTTGTTCGTAGAATCCACCAATGACATTTTTATCATTGTTTTTACTTTCTTCTGTCATTAGGTCAGCATCATGTATATTGGGAAACCCTTCAAATGTATCAAATCCAATGATTCTTCGATCAAGACTATATGGCTCTAGTGCAGCAGATAACTTAGCCCATCCCATGATACCAGCACCTTTATGAACACCACACTCAACTATACTTCCTTTTATATTCATTTGTAACTTAAACAGCTCATATCTCGCTAAAAACCTAGATATCGCCTGTCTTCTAGCATATTTTTCAAAATCATCATATTTTTCCATGAATAAATTCTCCTACAGTCAGATTTGGACTACTTGGTATGTTTATTACTCTCTTCTGTAGACTATTCGTTGTAGACAAGTCACTTTTAGGGTTTTGAGAATATATAGTGAGTAAGTGCAATGGTTGCCAAATTGGTCTACTTTGTATGCCGTTTTCATTAAAATAATATAACAGTTCATCTCTATTTACAGACTCGTCCAGCACCAATGTCTGAAGCCAATAATTACTAGAACAATTAATAGGTTCCTTAAATAACCTAATTTCATCTATCTCGCTTAGTAGATTATCATACATAACTGTTAACAATCTTTTTTGCTCAATAAAGCTTGAAATTCGTTCTAGTTGTGCACATCCTAGTGCAGCGTTAAGATTCGGCATACGATAGTTATATCCAATCTCATCATGCATATATTCCCAACGATGTGGCACCTTCGCAGTAGTCGTAATATGCTTAGCATATTTCGCAATTTCTACATCGTTAGTTAATATAGCTCCGCCACCACCAGTCGTAATGATCTTATTACCATTAAAGCTTACAGCACTTACCCGACCAAAGCTCCCTGTATGCTGATCTTTATAGTAAGAACCTAGTGATTCTGCCGCATCCTCAACTAGAACCAAATGATATTTATTACAAACCTCTATCAACTTATCAACTTCAACTGGATGACCAAAGGTATGCATGGGAACAACTGCACGAATTACTCTGCCTGTTTCCTTATTAATTAAAACACCGTTTTTTACCTTTGCTACATCCTCAATATATTGTTCTAGCTTCGCAGGATCTAAGCCTAATGTAACCTCTGACACATCAACAAAATGTGGGACAGCACCAAGATAGCTCGCTGCATTAGCCGTTGCTATAAAGGTTAATGAAGGCATAAAAACTTCGTCATTTGCCTGTACACCGGCCACCTTCAAAGCAACCTGTAGTGCCGCTGTACCATTGACTACAGATATTGCATAGTTTACACCCGTATATTCAGCAAGCTTCTCTTCAAACTGATTAACATATTGTCCTACTGAGGATACCCAACCCGTTTTAATGCAGTCAGATACATATGCTAACTCTTCGCCTTGAAATGTAGGCTCATGTAATGGTACGAAGCTTTTAGCGTACATTTCTTTAATTCCACTGACTAACTGCGTCCATTGACTGTTCATATATTATATACATCTGCCTTATACTGAGCTAGGTTTGTCGGATTAGTAAACCACTCTATCGTTTCCTCTAGACCTCGTTTTAATCCGTCAATTCCTGCATATTCCGGTGTCCACCCAATAAGTTCTTGAGCTTTCTTATTATCAGCCCATAGTCGATTGACCTCACTCTTTTCAGGGCGTAAGCGTTGCTCTTCCGTTTCAATCGTCAAAGTAACTCCCATAAGTTCGGCAATCATTTGAGCGGTTTCACCAATGGATACTTCATAATTTGATCCAATATTAACTACTTCTCCCAGCGCCTTTTCTGTATTCATCATCGTAATAAAGCCTTTAACGGTATCCTTAACATAATTAAAGTCACGTGTGGGGCTTACTGCTCCAAGATGTATATTAGACTTACCCGATGCCAGCTGACTAATTATCGTTGGAATAACAGCCCTTGCTGATTGTCGTGGGCCATACGTATTAAATGGACGAATAATCGAAACTGGGGTGTCAAACGAACGATAAAAAGATAATGCAATCTGATCAGCACCTATTTTCGAGGCAGAATAAGGTGATTGACCTTGTAATGGGTGAAGCTCATTGATTGGCACGTACTGCGCAGTACCATACACTTCACTAGTTGACGTATGAACTACTTTCTCTACGCCCAATTCACGAGCAGCTTGAACGATATTAAGTGTCCCCTTAATATTCGTATCTATATATGTGTCAGGAGAATGATAGGAGTATGGAATAGCAATTAACGATGCAAGATGCAGCACATGAGTACAATCCTTCATCGCTGCCTTTACTCCATAAGGATCACGCACATCTCCAGCAAAAACTTCTAGTGAGCTTTTGATTTCCTTAGGCGTCTGATCTAGCCAACCCCACGAATTGAATGAATTATAATACACAAACGCTTTTACATCATAGCCTTGACGTACAAGCTCTTCCGTTAGATGTGAACCAATAAACCCGTCAGCACCAGTGATAAGTATTTTTTCATTCGACATTCTCTTCCTCCTTATTAAGATATAATCGTGTTTTAAGTTGTTGAAACTCCTCATTAATTTCAAAGAAAGAGTCTAATAGAGTACTAATATAAGGAATTACAATCTCATTCAATAATTTTGCTTTTCCAATCATTGAAGGTTCCTTTTCAATATGACCAACCTGTTGGTCATATTTCCTAGTTAGTCCTCTATTCCAAAAGGGTATTATTAATTTGAACATACTGTGCTCTGTCACTTGTGAAAATTCTTTTTCAAGTTTAACAAGAGTTGACATTGCTTTATTTGGTTGTGTTCTGCTCAATTCGTCTATTTTCTTAATTAATCTGATCGAAGCTTCACATTTTTTCGTAATAAACTCGTAAGCATCTTCTACATTAGTTATCCTACTCATAAGCTCATCCAATGTAAAGCTATTTTCAACTTTGGTTTGTTCTCCTATTTTTTGAATTAAATCGAAGTCATATTCTTTTTCTTTTAATGATGCAATTGCCTCTTCAAATGGCAAGTAATCTGCTCCCTTTATTTTGGCACCCAATGAAGATGAATTAATAAATTTAACATTATCTAAAAGACCTATCAACTCTTCAATATCCTCTAATGTAACTTTAAAAGAATAGTTAGTATCATTATAATCTCCGTTTACATTTTCAACCTTTACAGTATTCATCGACATATTTTCATCTAATATTTCAGTGCTTAAATGGGTAGCGCCAAATGCATAATATCGTTTATTAGGAAACGATAAATCTTGCCCGGTAAATATAATAGTTGATGCACCCAAATAGACAGCTATTTGAACTGCAGTCCCTGAGACTGAAGTGGTTGACATAATTTTCGGTTCGAGCTTTCTTCCGGCAAAAAAATAATCTAATATATGATCTGAATTAAAAAATGCATGAAAATTGCAATTAGGATGGCTCTCCAAAATTGGAGGGTATAACTGATTAATAAATACTAATGGTATATGAGTTGTATTTACATTCTCAAAAACCTTTCCATTAGCCTCACTTGGATCCATTGATACAATTAGATGCGGCTCTATCCCATTACGTAGTAAGGCTTGTATGCTTGAACCTGCAGCAATAATTAGCAACTTCTCCTTACTTGCTTTGACCATTTCGATATCTTTCTCAAGTGATGGTCCTCCACCAACAACTAGAGCTGTACAATTACGATATTTTCCTTTTAACAATTCAAGCCCATTCGAACGATATAAATATTCAATATTTTTAATACTATTTTTATATTGTAAAGTTCCAAAATTGTATTCTAAACCAGCTTCTATTGCCTCTCTTGTCAATGCCTTATACTCTTCCTCATAATATGATCTGACGTACTCCTGATTAATTGCAGTGTAAAACGGTAGACATATATTCACTCTATTATTGTTCGAATATAAATTTTTTAAGTATATAAATTTCTCAATTCCTAATGCTCCGTTACCAACATGTAACAACTTAATTTGCGGATGCTCAAGTAGCTGATTAATATTAATCACCTTCAAGATTTCTACAAATAAATCCACTTCGGGCTCTATAATGTAAAAACTCAGCTTTGTATTCATTTCAAGTAGCCTTACCAAATGGTAAGTCATTCCTAGTCCAAACATAACTATATCATATTGTCCATCTTGTAAAAATTGATAGTCCTTAATCCATTCTGACAAATCAGAACCATCTTTATCATAGATTAGCTTAATTCCATTATCATTTGAAAAAGTAACATTTGGAAATCCATCATCCCAGATTAGCTTAAAGAGTTTCTCTTCTTGATTATTATCCAAATACAATTCGATTTGTTTAAATAATTCTTGTTTATGCTTATGCAAATATAATAAATTATCTTGTAATAAATCTGTCATCTTACTCCTCCAACGAGAACTATACTTAATATCTCTTATCCTTCTCTACTTAATATATCGACATATCTTCAATAAAACTTAACAAAAAAGGCTACCCGAAGGTAGCCTTTTTCACTTGAAATATTATCCAAGAAGTTTAAGAACATTTTGCGGTACAGAGTTAGCTTGAGCCAACATAGAAGTACCTGCTTGAACTAGAATTTGATTTTTTGTGAAGTTTGTCATTTCAGCAGCCATATCAGCATCACGGATACGAGAATGTGCAGCAGATAGGTTTTCTTTGTTAACACCTAGGTTGTTAACAGTATGCTCAAGACGGTTTTGTACCGCACCAAATGTAGCACGTTGAGTTGATACATTTTCAATTGCATTGGAAACTGCTGCAATTGCTGCACTTGCACCTGCAACTGTTGCAATAGTAATACCAGTGATACCAATGTCATTAGCTTGCATACTTTTCGTTGCAACTGAAATTGTATCAGTGTTGTTAACACCTGTTTGGAATGAAATACTAGAACTTGCATTCAATAAAGAAATACCATTAAATTTAGTTCCAGT
Source organism: Candidatus Pristimantibacillus lignocellulolyticus (assembly GCA_023639215.1). Lineage (NCBI taxonomy): Bacteria > Bacillati > Bacillota > Bacilli > Caryophanales > Paenibacillaceae > Pristimantibacillus (SeqCode) > Pristimantibacillus lignocellulolyticus (SeqCode). The sequence continues at coordinate 1,835,213 of CP097899.1, read as the reverse complement.
AGCGATATTGTTAATTTCTGAAACTAGTTGTGTTACTTCCAAATTAAGCTTTGTACGGTCAGAAGATGAATACGTACCGTTTTTAGATTGGTTAGCAAGTGTATTGATACGTTGTAGCATAGCATGAGTTTCAGTCAAGGCACCCTCAGCTGTTTGGATCAAAGAGATACCATCTTGAGCGTTACGTTGTGCTTGGTTCATACCATTGATTTGGTAGCGCATTTTTTCAGAGATCGCAAGACCTGCAGCATCATCTGCAGCACGGTTAATACGGTATCCAGAAGAAAGCTTCTCCATTGTTTTGTTCATTGCGCCATTGTTTGAAGTTAAGTTACGGTGTGCGTTCATCGCACCAACGTTAGTGTTAATAAACATAATTATCATCCTCCATGATTGGGTATTAGTGCCACTTCCTTGTGGTCACATTATATATATCGGAAGCATTGTAGAGAAAATTAATAGATAACAAGAAAAAAAGACTACCCGAAGGTAGTCTTTTAATTTGGTATATTATCCCAATAGTTTAAGAACGTTTTGTGGTACAGAGTTAGCTTGAGCTAACATAGAAGTACCAGCTTGTACTAGAATTTGATTTTTAGTAAAGTTTGTCATTTCAGCAGCCATATCAGCATCACGGATACGAGAATGTGCAGCAGATAGGTTTTCTTTGTTAACACCTAGATTGTTAACAGTATGCTCAAGACGGTTTTGTACCGCACCAAATGTAGCACGTTGAGTTGATACAGTTTCAATTGCTGTTGCAACTGATGCAATTGCAGTACTCGCTGCAGCAACTGATGAAATTGAAAGAGTGCCAAGACCAATTGCAGACGCTGTCATTCTTGTAGTTGCCACAGAAATTGTGTCAGTATTATTAACACCTGTTTGGAATGTAATACTTCCAGCAGAAGCTAACAAAGAAATACCATTAAATTTAGTTCCAGTAGCGATATTGTTAATTTCTGAAACTAGTTGTGTTACTTCCAAATTAAGCTTTGTACGGTCAGAAGATGAATACGTACCGTTTTTAGATTGGTTAGCAAGTGTATTGATACGTTGTAGCATAGCATGAGTTTCAGTCAAGGCACCCTCAGCTGTTTGGATCAAAGAGATACCATCTTGAGCGTTACGTTGTGCTTGGTTCATACCATTGATTTGGTAGCGCATTTTTTCAGAGATCGCAAGACCTGCAGCATCATCTGCAGCACGGTTAATACGGTATCCAGAAGAAAGCTTCTCCATTGTTTTGTTCATTGCGCCATTGTTTGAAGTTAAGTTACGGTGTGCGTTCATCGCACCAACGTTAGTGTTAATAAACATAATTATCATCCTCCATGATTGGGTATTAGTGCCACTTCCTTGTGGTCACATTATATATATCGGAAGCATTGTAGAGAAAACTAATAGATTTTAAAAATTAATTTTTAAAATCTATATAGTAAGATACTACTTCTCCTGGGGCAACTCCGCCATATGTTTGTAGCGTCTTACGCTGATCTTTAATATTTTTCATCTCAACTGAGCTACCATCAGACCATGCGATTATATTAAGCTGAATTTCTTCATTCATTGAATTCAAGAGTTGTACGGTATTAGTGGTAGCACTAGTATCTACTGAAAGTTGGGCTACTAGTGCTACACTTTCACTAATTACAGCATGTAATTCTCTCTTGCTAGATTCTAGTCGTTCTAAAGATTCTAAAGCTTCCTCAGATTGCTCTCCGCTCGTTAACGATAGCTGTTTCCTTAATATTTCCTTAAGCTGAAGTAATTGCTGGTTTAAATTAGCTAATTCATTAACCATTCATCTGCACTTCCTTGCCTATAGCCATCCACGCTTCACGAATTTCTTTTATAATTGATATCGCTTCATTTATTGGCTCGATAGACTTTTGAATATTAGCTTTTATAAGAAGATCTATAACATAGCGGTAAAGGTTGTTAAGATTTACTGCTATATCATTACCTTCTTCAAAATTAAGACAGGCTATTAGTTCGTTAACTATTTCTTGAGCTCTAGATAATGATAGATTAGTAGCTTCAATATCTTGAGCTTGGACATTAGCAATAGATTGGTTCATAAATCTAATTGCTCCGTCATAAAGCATCGTAATTAGACGGTGAGGAGAAGCAGTCTCATATTTATTTTTCTGATAAGCTTGATATCCATTAAAGTTAGAGATCACTTATTCTTCATCCCCTTATTTAACTTTATTTAGTTGAAGGCAATAGAGCGTCAAATTGAGATTTCAACCAACTTTGTTCGCTCTTTAGCGATGACAGCATTACTTCCATATTGCTGAATTGAAGCTTATAACGCGCCTCTTTCGCTTGAAGCCTCATATCCATTGATTCCATCCGCTCATCTACAATTTTAATCTCAGAGTCATACCCAGTAATTTTTGAGTTAAGCATACCGTTAACAGTCGATGTATAGTTCCCCATAATATCAGAAAACTTAGTAAATATACCTACATTTGAAACTGAATTATTCGATGTATTCCCAGTTCCATCTGGCTTGGCATTAGTAAGGAGTTTAATTACTTTGTCGGGATCAGCTGCAAATGCATCAGTAAAAGCTGTTTCATTGAAAGTAATCTTACCTGTCATTTCACTAGCCGATTTAGCACCCTTGTCGATGCTTAGCCCTATATCTTGCATAAATGATACTACATCCTTGGTGCCACCATTCCCATCGGAAGTAGTACCCGTTATAACTCCTTCATTAAACAAAGAATATAGCTCATTATTAATCTGTTTAAGAAGGCTGTTTCCTTGTAAAGGATTAGTTGTATCTTTATCTGCTGGTTTAGATAAGTTATCTTTGACTAGCGATATGAGATCGTTATAAGCTGTAACGAAGATTTTCATATTATTTACTAAAGTAGTTGTATCAGCAGCTACTGAAACCGTACTTGATCCAGTTCCCGATAACTTAAATGTAACACCTGATATTAAGTCACTAAATTCATTGGTATCTCTTGATATGGCAACACCATTCAGAGTGAATTCAGCATTTGTTCCTTTAGTATTCGTCACGTTTGCACTAGCCTCAATTAATGATATAGATGAAGTACCTTTAGTAAAAGTGACTGGTTTTTCTGTTCCCAATGAATTGGAAGTTAATACTAGTTTAAAATCGCCGTTGCTTGACGTTTTCATTACAGAAGCTGTAGCATTAGAAGCATTGGCTTCCGAAGATGACTGTTTATTAATAATTTCAGCTAATTTTTTCAACTTCTCTTCTGAGGTACCTCCAGCATCTTTTATTGACTGTTTATCCTCAGCACTTAATGTATAATCGCCAATCTTAACGTCTTCAGTTGTATCAATTTGCCCTAAAATATAACTCGCATTGACAGTAACAACATTCGCTGTTGCTAATGTTGTTACGTTAATATTATAGCTACCTGCAGTGGCACCTGATGTAGTAGTTGCACTTGCGCTTGTACCAGAAGAAGTTGCCTTTAATTGACTGTAATCAGATCCATTTTTCAATGAATTCAATGCTGCTTCAAGAGATTTAAACTTTGTATTAATCGTACGAAATACACCTTGTTCCGTTTGAAGACCTGTTTTCTTTGTCTCTAGATTAGTATATGGTAAACGTTCAACAGCCATTAGATCTTTGATCATTTGAGCTGTATCTAATCCAGATGATAGACCATTAATACTAATACCCATAACCATCACTCCTTCATAATAATTTTTTAACGTTTCTCGTCAATGAAGAATCCGATCATATCCTTTAGCTTGGCCGCAAGCTCGATAATATGCTTACCAGGAATGCTCTCAATAACTTCTTGCGTACGGGAATCGAATACTTCCACATAATACTGTTCGGCCTTTTCACTGAACTTTATTCGCATAGATTTACTTTCCATTTTAAGTGTTGCATTGACTTTCTCCACTTCCTTGTAGAGTCTGTCTCTGTCTTGTTCTGTGAATTTAGAATCTGCGTTGTTAGTAGTCTGAGCAGAAGAGCCGATTTTCTGGATTTCTTGTGAAGAATCCACCGGCTTCTTCACTCCAGATAATTGACCCCAATCAACTGAGGATCCATCCATACGATTGATTGAACTAAACACAATAATTCCTCCCTTAACTTTTATCGTTATTGAGGGATTTCTTCATAAGTTGCTTCAACATCACCTTGGCGTCATGATCATTTGACATTGCTGACTGTACATTTTCTGCTTTTATGGCGTCATACACTTCAGATCGTAAAATCTGAATATGTTTGGGAGCTTCAAACCCCAACTTAATGGTATCCCCTTCAACAGCTAACACATGAACTTCTATATCATTGGCAACACGAACAACTTCGCCTACTTTACGTTTCAAGACTAACATCACGTTCACCTTTTAATACCAATGGCTCGCGTAGACTTAGTGAATCATCTGAAACGACATATTGGCAACCTTTCTGCGTAGTGGATACGACAAGAATAGGAGCTCGTAAATTAATGTATGGACTATTATCAATAAAGCGCAATAAATAGAATATTGCTAATTCATCTTCATGTTTAACGCCCAATTGTTCAACAGTTGATTCATCTATGTGAAAGCTAATATTATTCTCGCTCAATGCCGCGGGAACTAATAATAAGCTAATATCTTCACTAAATGACTGTAACACAAATAACTCTGTATCTTCATCAGGTAATAATGCAAATTGCTTTAGATGAGAAAAGCCCACAATACCTTGTGCAAAATGAAAGACTTGATGATCTTCAACTATGATGTCACCATAAAGATCACTTTTTATGATTTGATTAGAAATTGTACTCTCACCCATTCACACCGCACTCCCTTTACTTACTAACGAATATAATCTAGTAATGACATCTGCATTACTTTTGCTCCAACAGATAGTGAAGCTTGCAGAACATTTTGTTGTAATTGTAATTGAATGATAGCATCTGCCATATCAACATCGGCAACACCTTGTTTTAATGTCGATAAGCTTACTTTCTCATCACCAATACGACTTTGGATCAATTCAAATCTATTCATGCGCGCACCAACCTCAGCAAGACTTAAAGAGATTTGTCCAATTGCACCATCTATATCATTTAAGCTTGCAGATAAAGCTGTTTGGTCTATTGGTTGACCACCGTTTAGATGACCAATAATATCATCGAACATTTGGAAGATATTTTCTGAGGCATTTCCTCCAGCTTTACCAAATACCGTTTCACCAGGTAAGCTTACTTCTACAGCAACAGATGAGCTCACATTCAAGTAATACACACCACTATCAGTGGTATCAGATGCTGCATTTGCTGATGTATAAGGTGCTTGATCTGTTTTCTGACCGTTGAATATATAACGACCATCATACGTACTATTACCAATAGTAACCATCTGTTCTCGCAGCTGCGACACCTCTAGACCGATTTGTTCTCTTACTTCAGGGGTTACTGTTCCGTTAGCTGCCTGATTCACAAGAGTGTTCAAACGTTGTAATATGCTATTAGCTTGTTGCAGCACCGAATCTGTCTGACTTAACCAACCAACACCTGTATTGGCATTCGCGAGATATTGCTCATTACGACTCAGCTCCGTCGTGTAACGCATTTGATACCCGATTCCAACTGGATCATCGCTTGGCTTACTAATTTTCTCTCCAGTAGCCAGTTTGTTCTGCCAATCCATAATATTTGCATTGTTATGACCAAGATTGCGCAACAACTGCGTATTTTGCATCATACTAGTAACTCGCATAATTAACCTCCTAAAAACTTTTTGTAAAGCATCTTGTTATACTTCTTAGAAGCAAAAAGTTACAACGTAAGCATAGACGATTTTATATATTCTACTTTGAGATACTTCTTAGACACAAAAAGTAGCTTCAAACGCATAAACTAAAACTTTTACAAGCTACCTACCTACTAGACCCATACCGTTAATAATTCGATCTAGCATCTCATCTACCGCTGTCATATTACGCGCAGCAGCATTATACGCATGTTGGAAGCGAAGCATATCCGTCATTTCTTCATCCAGTTGCACGCCGCTTACTGACTGCCTACGAATTTCTACATTATCTGTTAAATCGCTACTTTTACTTAAATTAGTCTCTGCAATATTAGCACGTGTTCCAAGATCACTTACAAAAGCGCGGAAGTAATCATCTGTTGTACCGGTAGACAGTGACGTCATATTAGCAGGGAATTCAAATTTCAAGTTACGTAAGCTTGTTAGCGCTAAAGCGATATCACTATTCCCTTTTATCGTAACCATATCCGTGCCGTTCATTTCATATTGACCTGAAGCAGCCACTTTATTTGTATCCTTTTGAATTTCAGGATTAACTTCAATATTATCTATGGAGAATGGTAGTGTTGGATCCTTCAACGTGAAGAAGTCAAGTCCCGTCTCAGCAGGGGAGTTTAATGTATATCCCATTTTATGAACGCCATTAAAACCATCTACAGTAAATTTAGCACTAGTAGTAATTTTCGAACCTGCTGGAATCGTTGTTCCTGCTGCATAGTTTGTTGTTACACCTAATGCATTCACTGCTGTCACATCGTTATCAGCAACCATATCTGTGGAAGTTTTGTAACCATTAGGCATTGTAATCTGAACTTTACCATTAATAAGTGTATCAACTAACGCATCTAGTTGACTGCGTGTTTGTATGATATCAGCTTGTGATTTTTTGTATCCAGCAATTTCACCACTCGTAATATTAGCAACGTCGGCACGAGTTAAAGCTGTTGGTACTTGACCATTGACAACTTGAACACCGCCACTATAGACATTTACCATACCACTTGGGTCCTCTGTATATTGTACATCTACAATTTTGGATAGTTTATCTACAAGTACATCTCGTTGATCGCGATAATCATTAGCATGATCACCAAGCATCTCAATTTTACGAATGGTTTCATTCAATTGCGAGATACCATCAATAAGATTGTTGGCTTCATTAAGCTTAATATCGATATTGCTATCTATATCACCTTCAAGTGTCGTTAAGGACGTTCCAATTTTATTAAATGTATCGGCCATATTTTTCGCATTACCGATAAAATCTACGCGTGCACTAAGTAGGTTAGGGTCACGGTTCATAACTTCAAGTGAGTTCCAAAACTTATCCATAACCGCACTGACGCCGTTATCGGATGGCTCATTAATAATCGTCTGAATCGAATCCATCGTTGCTTTATATATGCTATTTAAACCTTTTTCTTGATTCTCACGACGGTATTGCATATCTAAGTAGCTGTCGCGTACGCGTGTAATACTAGTATATTCTACCCCTGAACCAATCTGACCTGGAGTGAAAATACGATTAAAGCCTGGTGCAGATAATGGTGAAGCATTGATTAGATTAACTCGCTGACGAGAATAACCTTCCGTTGATGCATTCGCTATATTATGGCCTATTGTGCTCAGAGCAACCGATTGCGTTAATATCGCGCGCTTACTCGTCTCTAAACCGTGAAATGATGATACCATGTTTGTCCTCCTAAAACTTTTTATTGACTCCCGTAGCTTCTTTCTGCAGATAAAAAGTAGCATCGCAAGCGTAAGCTTATTAAGCCACTTTACGCTCTTGTGTCATATATCCCTGTTCGTTTCTGAACATCTGTATTCATTGTCGGACGCTTATAAGTTACTTCTTCATCTGGAGGCCCGCATAAAACATCAAGTGAGAAATGTACATACTCTAGTGATTGTTGAATTAATTGTTGGTTAAGTTGATTTGCTTTACTAAGCTTTGTTGATATATCTGCTATGGCCACCTGAATATCTGCTAATTCTTGCTTTTCTTCAGGTATAACTAGCATTTTGGTCATTTCCGATAATGTCATCTTTAACTTCGGACGAAATCCTAGATCTCTTTGTAACTTCGTTAATTGAGTACGAATCACTGCTTCAAGTTCTGGAACAGGTTTCAATGCTTTCGTCTCTTTCATCGTAAGTGCATTAATGAGCTCAATATTATTTTCAATAATTGCTCTCTTTTTTTCATCTGCTAATGTGAATAAGGCACGATAGATTAGCAATAGCTGTCTAAGTTGACTGATCAAAAGTTGAAATGCTGACTGTTCCATCATTGTTCCTCCATATCTAGCGTCACACTATTTGAAGAAAGGCAACAGCTTTTCCGCTATTTTCCCAGACTCTACATAGTAGGTTCCAGATTGCACAGCCTGTTTCAATTCATCCAAGTATTGTGTTCGCTCACTATTTTCTACGCGACTAGTTTCTAGCATCTCTTGTGCTGCTTGTGAAATTTGAACCTCATCTTTACCCATTGATTTTCTATCTTCTTTACGAAACTCCGCTTGGTTTTGATAAGTTTTATTGATTCCATTAATACGATTTATATCATTGATTTTCATTATACTCACCCCATTGTTCTAAAAACTAAAAGCCGATAAGCTACTAGTAGTATTATCGGCTTCTTTGTATTTATTATTAATAGTAAATCCTATTTAAGTGGATGTTTTGAAGTGCCTATTACAATAGAAATTCCACAAGTGGGCTTGCAGAACCGAGAAGATAGAACGCTACTTGAGGAAGGAGGACGCTCCAGTGTACGTAATTGGTACACGAGTCCCGGACTTCCCAAGTTCGTTTTATATTCGATGTCGTATATGCTACAAAGCTAATCATCGTTATCAAAGTCTACTTGTTGAATTACCTCTATTAAGTGCGATCTTTATATGCGTTTATACCTTTATAGGCACCCTTCACCTGTTCATCAGTAAGCTTCTTGCTCTCTGCAATATTTTCTGCATGGAACAAGTTTTTCGAAGCATTCGTCAATCGAGTTCGACAGCTATCACATAGATGATTGTGAGATATTAGTACTCCACATGATTCACATGGATACGTTAAATTCGGTGCATCCATCATTGATATTCTACCTTCTCGTACGAATTTAGTAATTTGCCTAATTGAAACATTCGTCTCATCAGATAGTTCTGTAATCGTTGCTCCTCTATGTTCGCGCAAATACGTTGAACATAACTCGTACTCTTTATCGATATCTCGTACGCAAGCAGGACATACATCTTTGAATCCTTTAGCAAATATTTTTCCGCAACGAGGACAATTGGCAATATTCATATTCTTCTTGACCCCCTTAATCCACTTTACCTTATACTATAATGTATCGTATTTTTCAGGTAATTTCATTAGTACTATATTAAATTAATTAAATTTTATTTTATCTCTCTTATGCTCTAGCCCACGTAAGACTATAAATGGTTACGTCACTTGGTGCACATTCCACTAAAGCTGATGAACAAGCTTCTATCGTGCTACCAGTGGTGTATACATCATCCACTAGTAGAATATTGATTGATGTTCGGCTAGGCGCTTCACTTGTTACTTGACCAGATACTTGATTAGACGCATGGCGCTGTTGATTAATAATAGGCTGAACGGAAGTTGGAATTGAACGCGTCGTCTGTAACACTCGCATAAGTGCCAACCAGTATGAAGCCTCACTAACATATAGTTGTTGGACACTATTTTGCCGCTCCCGCTTGTTCTTTGAACTTAACTTTACTCCGTCTCGCTTTCGATGCAATAGCTCGATAAATGGAAGATTGCTGTACTCAGCAACACCTAGCGCTAATTGCTCTGCTTGATTGAACCCCCGCTCCAACATCCGTTCCTCACTAATCGGCACAGCCGTGACAGCATGCCACAGATGATAACGCTTAGCATATGTACGAATAGTTAGACGCGAGTTCTGCCAATGTTCATACAACCCTTGATCTCTTACCAATTGTAGTGTCACTTGTTCATAAACATGAGATAGCATGTAAGCTATAAGTTCCCTATATCGTGCATCTCCTTGAAATTTATATGTGCCAAGCCACTGCTTCATCTCATCTGTATATTTTACCGCACTTCGATTACAACGCAATGAACTTGTCCTGCGATAATGACAATCTTGACAAACTTGTGCTCGTCCACATCGTGGACATTGTACCGTCGTTATCCATGGAATGTTCGACATACATGTTGAGCAAAGCAGGTCATATAATCGACGATCAATCCATACGTAATGATTACTTCGCTTATAATGATGAGGTATAATTTCTTTTTTACATCGTATACAGCATTTGCTTCTAGCTATTAACCACCATAGCCACTTATTTTGTACAGATGACATAAGGATACTCCTTCTTTATTTCTTGTAATATCGAGTCCAACCCCTACCAATATTGTTCTAATAAATAATGCTCCTTCTTCGCCTGTTTATTCATTCTCTCAATTTGCTTCACAGCACGTAATTGCGCATCATTACGATGTTTGGCTGCAAAATAAACTTTTCCTTTTGGATCATCCGCTGATCTTCCTGCACGACCAGCCATTTGCACAAGCGATGCTTCATCAAATAGTGATCCATCCGCATCACAAATATAAACATCACTTTGAGGAATGGTGACCCCTCTTTCTAAAATCGTTGTTGTCACCAGTATTCTTATATGACGTTGTCGGAATGATGATACCTTTTCTGTCCGGCTTTCATCTTTTGAGGACGTTGCACCAATTACGATATCTTGAAAATAACGTTGTAATAGTGCTACATACGGCTGTGCTTCTGAAATACGTTGTACAAATACAAAGAGCTGCGCTCCTCTTTCAATGGATTGCTTCATGGCTGTAAGTAAATTAGTTGGAATATTAGATTTTTGTAACTGCTGGGCTACTGAAGGTGTCGTTAACATTGTAGGAACGGGGAGTGGATGACGATGGTACCTTACTGGAAGTAACACATAACTAAGTAACTTCGCATTCATTGCTTGTTGTAACTGTCTTGGTAGTGTTGCGGATAACAATATTCTAATACCGCCTAATGTGCTACATTGCGTAGCTACACGATACAACCGAGGATCACCGTGATATGGAAAAGCATCTAACTCATCAATAATGACAAGTTCAAAGGCTCGTTGGAATCGCATTAACTGATGAGTAGTCGCAACGATAAGTTGTCCTTCCTGCCATCGCTGCGAGCTTCCACCGTAGAGCGTTACGATCGATAACTCAGGAAATGCTTTACGTAAACGTGGATCTAACTCTAGAACAACATCGCGCCGTGGAGTTGCTAGCAGCACTTTGCCACCCTGCTTTGTAATATATTCAATAAGTGGAAATATCATTTCTGTCTTTCCTGCCCCTGTCACTGCCCATATTAGAAAGTTTCTATTGTACCGTTGTCGCCACGTTAGTAGCTGTTGCAATTTATTACCGAGTAATTTTTCTAATATATTGTCTACTCGCTGCAATATAGTTGTACTACTATGATTTTTTCTCTCGGATTTGTGCTCTCTATCCTCTGTAAGGACGTTACTGCTTTTACGATGTTTTTCCCTCTTACTACAAACTCTTGCTCCATGACCTTCCTGCTCCTCCACATATCGCTTGTTCTGCAAGTATATATAACTCAGTGCCGCTTTTGTCGCTCTTTGCTGGGCAGGACTAAGATGATATCTATTTAGTTGTACGATTCGACTTGGATGGATTGCATTATACTGGCCACCTACTCCAAGTAAGTGTGATTCATATCGCCCTATAAGCAACAGGCCACAAGTCCGACTCCTACCCATAACAATACATTCCTTGCAATAGAAGCAATCCTCCCCACAATAAATACAGATTGATGATGTTTGTTCTAGTCGACGTTCATAACAACGTAAGCAACAGTACTTAGATTGTCGACTCCTTAAATGTTGTAATTGAACACTACTTCTTACAAGGATACTCCCCTCTACGATGCATTTCCGTAACGCATTATGCCAATCTTGCAGCTCCTCCACATGTCCTTGTTCTGAAATTAACGATTGCAGCTCTGAATAAAGCAATTGTCTACCTCTCATCAACTTCGCTAATTGTAATGCTGCTAGCGTACTAACATTAGCTAATGATTGAGAGGAACCAGCCTCCACCGATCCATCCGTCCAATGCACTTTTATCTCACATTTGAGCATTCGATCTACTGCTGCCCTTGCCAAGTGTAAACTTTTATAACTCCGTTTTCTGGACATCCATTCTCTAACGACATAATCACCAAACGCAAGAGCGATTGGCTGTGAAATTACACTATAAATACATCCTCCATCCAAATAACATATCCAATCCTCTGCCCAAAACTGATTGCGTTTTTCATAAGGAAGCAGTAATAATTTATACTCTACTGATCCGGTCCATATCATTAAATTTGCATACAACAATAACCCCTCCTAAAACTTTTTGTAGCTTTTCAAAATATCAATTCATAAATAAAAAGTAACTTCGGAATCATAAGTAACGCAAAAAAAGCACACAAATGTCCTTAATCGGATCATTTCGTGTGCTTCACGCTTACAATTTATGTCATTATTATAGGTTAGAATGGCAACTTACACAAGTCATCTTGTTTACTAAGATCAATAACTATTGTGTGCTCGGATATGCCGCTAACTCGATCATCCAATGAAATATCATTATGCCTTATACTCCAGCGGTCTACCATCTGACGCAAATCGCCACCAGGCTCTGTATTAACTACCGTTACTTGTATTGGGATACCCATCCATATCGAAAAACGCTTTATGGAGCGATAGTACCATTCTATACTATCCTGTTGGTGATTATCTAACAATACATAATGACGACTTGTAGCTTGCTTACGACTTGAAATGTAATAATAAATATGAACGACAGCAGCAGCGATAATATAGCATCCAATAACAAAAAGCAGAAGTTTAATCATGGTTGATACCCCCTCTTTGCACATTGTATGCAAAATAACGTTAAGCGGTAACCTATACTATCCTACTCTTTTTAAATACAAAAAAAATGGCTATGTCGTATCTTATTCAATAATAAGATATAACATAACCATCGTTTACAATATGAAATATAGCTGTAATATTAGAGTGTAACCCAACCAAATTTAATGGAGTTAATTACTGCTTGTGTGCGATCATCAACTTCCATTTTTTGCAAAATACTACTAACATGGTTTTTCACTGTTTTTTCACTAATAAACAAATGCTCACCAATCATCTTATTGCTCTTACCTTCAGCCATTAAGCGTAGTACTTCTGCTTCACGACGTGTAAGCGGACTTTCTTCTAATGGAATATATGTCGCTCCAATATCAATCGTTTGATTAGCTGCCACGCCTATTTCATCTAAATATGTCATGCGACGCAATTGATTAATTAGTTTGCCTGTTACTTTAGGATGAATATAAGAATAACCTTGCGAAACAGAACGGATCGCATTAACTAATGCCTCTGCTCCCATGTCCTTCAGTAAATAACCAGTGGCACCTTTTCTTAATGATTCAAACACATAGCTTTCATCATCATGAATCGATAATATAATGACCTTTACATCTGGAAATAAGTCCTTTAACCTTTCGGTTGTAACTACTCCCGTCTCGATAGGCATATTGATATCCATCAGTACGATGTCAGGTAATGTATGATTGCAAAACTCTAAAACTTGTATGCCATCTCCACATTCTCCGATTACTTCAATGTCGTCTTCCATATTTAGAATACGTTTTAAGCCTTCACGAAATAATTGATGATCATCTGCTAACACGATTTTAATTTTTGAACTATCGGATGGACTGTTATCTAGCTTACTTATCATAAATTTTCCCCTTTCTTAGGTCGTTGTGAGAGGTATTACTATATTAATTTCTGTTCCTCTACCTACCTCCGATTGAATATCAATTGTGCCTTCAATAAGTTCTACTCGCTCATACATTCCTATCAACCCATAGTGCGTTCTATCATCCGTAGAACTATGGTTAGGATTATTACGAAATCCTTTTCCATTATCCTTCATACTTAAGCGAAGCTTATCCTGTTGAAATGCAAGACCAATCGTTACTCTCGTCGCTTCAGCATGCTTGGTCACATTCGATAATGCCTCTTGCACAAGTCGATAGATCGCAGCTTCCATTGAAGAATTAAGACGTAATTCTTTGCCGAACACCTCAAAAATCGTATGGATTTTATTTTTTTCTTCGAAATCCTGAGTAAGCTTCCTTAACGTAGGAATCAATCCTAGATCGTCTAACGCCATCGGACGAAGATTGAAAATAATTTTACGAATTTCTTCTATACCATTTCTAACTTGATCCTTTAAATCTGTTAATTCGGTTTGTACAAGTGGATATTCTTCCTTCATCAACATTCGTTCTACTATTTCAGTACGAAGTACAATATTGGCTAACGACTGCGCTGGTCCATCATGTATTTCCCTTGCAATTCGTTTACGCTCATCTTCTTGCGCCAAAATAATTTTCAAACCAAGTAGTTGACGGTTTTTCGCTGATTCTAATATTCGAGTAACGTGATCCAGATCACCTGACAAATAGTCGAGCACAACATGCATTTGAGATGCTATTGTTTCTGCCCGCTCAATATTTTTTTCGACATTTCGAACTCGAATTTGAAGATCATCTCTACGAAGTTTAAGATGTTTTTCTTGTTCACGTAAAGTAGCAAGCTGTAGTTGTGTCAATGTCGCCTTCTCATAGGCTCTCTTTATATCCTGCTCACCATAGCGAGTAAATTCACGACTGACCTCTGTTAAACGAATTCTGGCATATCGGTATTCAAGTTCTAACTTGTCAACCTCCTCAATCACCTGAACCGTTTGCTGTAGCACTTGTTCAAGTTCTTTCTCCAAAGCATGTAGCTCGTCTCGAGCTGATTCACACACCTCGTAGATTTGATATTTGCTAGTCTCCATTACTTGAATAGCATTTGAAAATATTCGATTAATATCGACTGAGAGGTGATCCACCGTATCCAGGCACTCCTTTACATTTATTGCTTGTACTATCATATCATAATTGCGCTAACATCCATACTTTTACTGAATAGTTACGCTACGCTCTGTGTGATTATAAGTTACTTTATAGCCTAGCTTCTCAGAGAATAATCTTACTGGAATTAATGTGCGTCCATTCGTTTCAAACGGCGCTACGTCAGATTCATACCGAACTCCATTTAGCACATACTCTTTCTTACCTAATGTCATCTGAAGCATTGTAGAACCATTAAATACCTTTACTACCTTTGTTTTATTATCATATTGCAACGTTGCACCCAATTGTTCTGTAACAAATCTTAATGGCAAATAAGTGTAATCACCTTTCAAAACTGGTGCTACATCAAGTAGCGTAGATTTACCGTTAACCGTTGCTTGTTTTTTACCAATAAACAATTTCACAACAGAGTTCGTATTTTGTGACGAATTTGTAGTTTTTGCATACTGCATAATGTTATCTATTGCAACTTGACCAGAAGTAGCCAGTCCAGCTTTCGATGAATCTAGCGTTATCATATATATTCTTCTTAATTTAACAGAACCCTTCATTGCACTTGTATCTACATTAACTTTTATGTTTTTCCAGCCTGTCCAATTTACACTTTTCGCGATATCAACATAATGCAATTGACCATTGCCATCGATAAGCTCCGCACGAAGCCAATTATTACTTCCATCACCATTCACATCGAATGATAATGCTGTCAAATTAGAGGACAGTGTTCTACCCGCTTCCCCAAGTTTTGCATATGAAGCTTTTGTTCCCGTGCCCGCAGAAAAGTCATAACTAATTTGCAATGCTTTGTCGGCACTATCAGATGTAGAACCTGCTACCAGCTTTGCACTACCTTTTGTTACATCTGCAGGTAGCACTTGACTCGTAATGGAATAGCCAACTGCATTGAAATTCTCAACAGTGCTAACTGATTGTTCATTACTAAATGGAATCATTGTTGTAAAACCATCATAAGAAGCAATGGCATAACCTGTCTTCGCATTCGCATTTACTGATTTTACAGTAATACTACCATCTTTAAATGTACCACTAAATCCGACAAACTCCCACTTCAAATAGTTTCCATCAACTTGATGCGTCTCACCATTTTTCAGTGTAGCCTTAAGCGTCACAGGTAATGTTGCCCCTGCAGATAATGTTCCTACTCCACCAGAAGCTACTAATGATTTAATTTGATCGCCGCCTACAACTTGTAGCTCTTTCAATGCAGAAACGCCACCTGAAGTTGCTTTAACGGATACCGTTCCAGCGGAATTTGCAGTAAAGGTATTACCAGAGAAGCTTCCTTTGTTATTAAGGCTGGACCAACTTACATCCGCACTAATTGGATTATAATAATTGTCATATCCTAGTGCACTAAGATTAATAGACTGGCCAATTAACATTGAATTACCGCCTGAGATGACAAGGCCGTTCAACGAACCTTTAGGTGCACTTGTAAATACACCAATACCATTAGCTACACTACGCAATGAACTTTCTTGCGTTGCATGCGCGAGTGATAGACTAGTGTAACCTAACTTACGTTCTACCATTGTAGTAGATCCGCCGCCATCTAAATTAACAGCTTTATGCGCGCCTAGTGATACAAGCACTGTTTGTAACTCTTTCAAGCTCAACCCAGAATTAGAACCTGATTTTTCAGCAGTGACCATATATACTTTTTTCCCATCTGCAGAGTAACCAATCGCTGTACGAGAAGTATATGAACTACCACTTACACCAGTAATATCGCGTGAGAAGCTAGATGCTTTTCCATTTTCAACGAGCAAAGTATGCCCACTTACCATCATATCAAAATTAGAAGGATCAACCTTTTGCTTCGTTGTCTGTGAAACTAAATTATAGTTAGCATTAACTGTTGATCCTACTGTCATATTTTTCACTAAAAATTGTGCTGCATCCCTATGTCCACGTAGAACATAACCATTGCTCGGAACTGTTGTCTTAATGCTACCATTTTCGACAATTTCCTTAACGATATTATCGACTACTAATACTTCCGTTGGAGTTGTACCAGAATTAATAGGACGCTCTGCTCCACCCCACGCACTAGTATAGATGTATAACTTATTGGAATGACTATACGCTTCACCTGTAACATCAGATGAATATGTAGACTGATTAATTCCTGATAAAGTGAAACTTTGTCCACTGCTTGATGTAACATTCCCTTCAAATGTGTACATATCAATGGTAGGCTTCTTGTCTTTGGTCACGCCAAATGCATACATCCCCTTTAATAATGAAGGGCTCACAACTAGAGAACCTTTTACGATTTGAGAACCTAGTGACGTACCTTCATTCTTCATAACAAATACGTCACCATTAATGGCAGCAATTGCTCCAGTATTTTTGGACATATTCATTACATTTGTTCGTTTACCTACTTGTCCATCCGTTCCGCTAAGTGCCTGCAATGAAATATATGGGTTACTAAGATCAATTTCCATCACATGAACGTCCGTTGATACCGCTTTATAACTTCTAGTTGTCTTGAACGTGTATTCTTTCCGTACAACGCCTGATGAAATAATACTTTCACCTTTTGCTACTAAACTATTAGAATTAGTTGCAGCATCTGCGATATTCATATAATGATTGCTTCCAAACGGTAAAATTTGCTGTATTGGCGTTATTACTAATGCACCCGTTAACATAATCATAATAGCTTTTTTCTTAGTAAATAATTGTTTAATTGTGTATCTACGCATCTTGTAATCTACTCTCCTATTCCATCTGTCTATTATATTAGACTACAAGAGATAATAGAAAGTTTCATTTACTGGTAAGTTTTTTCAGATTGAGAGAGTAAAGTAGATTTAGCAGAAAAAGACCACTACTTTGTATCTAGCAAAGTAGTGGTCTTTCATCTTTAACTAATATTGAAGTGAATCCGTCTTTTTCAAGAGACGCATGATCATTAGCGTTCCTTCTGCACGAGTTGCATTTTGCTTAGGAGATAGCTTCGTCGTTGTTGTTCCACTTATAATGCCTAGGTTAATCGCCGTAGCGACACCAGTCTTCGCATATGAGCTTAATTGTGACTTATCACTATAACCGTTCAATATTGAATCTGCAGAGCTTGATAATGTCGTTGATAGTCCTGCGTAGCTAGCTGCACGAACCATCATTAACGCCATATCTTGCCTAGTAATATAACTATTTGGAGCGAATGAACTGCTTGATACACCAGATACAATGCCTGATGCTACTGCAGCGCCAATATATCCACCCATAACCGAATCACTGTTGACATCGTTAAATTGCTTAGCAGCAGCCTTATTTGCACTTAATCCAAGTCCCTTAACAATATACGTAGCAAATTCACCACGTGTAATGTTTGACTTTGGATTAAAGTTTGAAGCAGAGTGACCTTCTACAATAAATTTACGTGCCATAATTGTAATTTCATTATGAGCCCAATGTGACTTTGTATCACTAAATGTCTTATTACTTTTCACAATTGCATATGCACTATTACCTGGACGTTTGAACGTAATTGTTGTAACTCCATTATTTGACTTAAATGTTGTCGGTACTGCAGAGATAGCAGCAATACCTTCATCATAGAATACAGCTGTTGTATTGCTATTGGTGATACTATCTGAAGATTTCGCTGTGCTTGTAATATTTCCTGTAATTACTGCATTCTCAGATGTAGACCCATTAACAACTTTTAACTCATAGACGAATGGACCTTCTACGATCGTAGCTCCGCTACGATTAATAGCTGTCTCAAGCGATGATGTAGCGGACGTACTGCCTTCTTCGAATGCAATACGTAAATAATTAGAGATAGAGTTACCACCTGATTGGAAAGCTGCTTTATTTAAATCAATTGAGCTTAACGGAATTGAATAACTTAGATCTCCGTGATTAACAACCAGTGTATAGTTCCCCTTCTGTTTTGCCGCCTCTAATGCTGCAATAGAATACGCAACAATTGCAGCTTTCTCTGTAGTTGGAACGTCGAATACGATATTGGCAGTTGTCATATTAGAATTAGCAAGTGTTGTAACTGCTGTAATTAACTTTTCAGTATTCACTGTATATTTAGTGACTGATTTACCACCTGGAGATATATCACTGCTCGTAGAACTTGCAGTTGTCTTTAACAAAATACCATTTGTAGCTGAAGCATAATCATCAGACAGCGCGTCTAGTACAGTGGTTTGATTCGCTACAGACATATTAGTAAAACCATTTACGGTAATACCGCTAGCACTTTTGAGCGTGTTCGCTTGATTGAAGTAAGAGACTGTGGCAATTTCTCCAACTTTCGCAACTGTTGATAATTTCATGACTAGTTGTGCACCATTAATTGAAATGCTAGTAATTAAACGACTATTATCAGACAATCGTACTAAGAAACTATCCGCAGTAGGAACGGAATTCGGATCTAAGTTGCCTGAGAAGTTAAGCGTTAATGTATTACCCTTTAACACTGCCCCTTGTATCGTAACCGCTGATCCTGAACCATTAGAATTACCAGCACCAACAGCCCTATTAGTAAATGATGCTGCCGCATTGTAATCATTATCTAGAAGTGTAGACGATGTTCCAAAATACGATACAGTTATTACATCCGTAGCCGTAGGGACTGATGCAAGAGTAAGTACAACCATATTAGTATTCAGTGTTACTGATGTAACGTTCACGATTCGACCATTTACTAGTACTGTATATTGAAAAGCACCTGGTTTGGACGAACTTCTTATCGCTTCATTATATTGTAAATATAAATTATTACTGGTTAATGTAATCGATTGTAATGTAGGTGCTCCAGCCACTGATCCTGTTCCTCCGGATCCATTGCTTGTCGTACCTACTGTATGATTGAATGAGGCAACCTTATCCGTTGATACTCCCGATATAGGATATAACCCTGAAGTATAGTTTACGACTACTGTTGCATTCGCAGGTAATACTTGGTTCATACTAATAAACAGACTATTACCTGAGCTAACTACACTGCTAATAGTATAAATGGTACCGTTCACCGTTACATTAAACTGTGTATAGGCAAGGTTACTAACCGTATTTAACGATTCGCTAAATGTCATATTGATCGAAGATCCTGAATAATTACTACTTAAAATCGATACATTATTATCTGTGAAGCCGTTCGTAACTGCTTGGTTAGCGAAACTAGGAGCTTGATTACCTGTTAAGTCTCTGATTTGACCATTTGATGGTTTAGTATAGGAAATTGTAACTTTTTGGTTAGAATTCACATTACTAACTAATTTAACAGATACCACATTACCTTCAATAGAAACACTACTAATATTTCTTGCTGTACCACCCACAGTTACATAGAAGCTCGCCGCTGATGGAGATAGTGTCTCATCAAGAAGCTCGTTGTATACGAGGCGAACAATATTACCACTCACTTCACTTTTTGTAATTGCTGGTGGAACAGTATCTCCACCTAATGTTTTGAAACTCCATTGGTATTGATTCAATATTCCAACAAAGTAGTTACCGTTTACGTCCATAATTGATCTATCAGAAATATTAATATAATAATCCGTATCCGCAGATAAACTATATCCATTTCTAGGAGTAATAATAATTCCTTTTGCATCATTAGGATCTTTCTCAACTTTTGCTGGAACTGTCGTCCCATTGCTAGATACAGGTATAAAGTCTACATTATAGTTCACTGTATCAATTAGAATCGACTTATCAAACGTTGCTTTGAACTTTGTAGTCGTAGCAACCGTTGTAGATTGGTTATTAGGTGAAATTGTCACAAGCTGTGGTGCTGATGCACTTGCGGATACTTGGAAATTGTAAGCATTAGAACTCGGAGTATTAATTGCTTGATTACCAGCCGCATCTGCAAAAGCTGAGTTATTAAATTTCACATAATATCTCGTTGCTATCGAGAAGTTTTTCGCAGCCTCAGACCCTCTTTGGCTATGTGGATCTATCGTAATGATCTGACTACCACCACCAGTTACACGGTCAGATGTTACTGAAATTGAACGATATAATGCATTAGAGTTATATTCACGAATTTCAATTGATCCACTCTTAGGAAATACATTTTCATTAAATGTCAGTATAATCTTGTCATTCGCACCTACAGTTACACTTCCGTATAATGGAGATGTTGTAACAATGTACGGCGGCGATGTATCTACACTAGAGCCTGTTGTAAATACCCAGTCGGTAGCATTGTGAATCCCATAAAAAATCGCGGAGGAATTACCTGATTGGGTAAACACTCCTGCATCAATCGTTACATAATAACTTGTGTTACTCTCGAGCGCATATCCAGTATTAATTGTTACTTTAGAACCTGAATACTGGACATTTTGACTTGCTCTAGTTTCAAATACGGTCTGATTATTACTTACTTTACGAACTCTAATCATTTTATTACTGTTGATATCTGTATTACCTTGAACGTTTTTGTCGAATTCCAAGACAAGACTAAGACCGCCAGTAACATTAACACTGGAAGCACCAGCTGCTGGCGTTTTTGATATTAACTGCAATGGACTAGCTGCAGTTGTAAATGTCCATGAACCACCTGCATAGTAGTTACCTGATGCATCTACAATATTACTTGGTGATACTGTAACTGTATAAGTAGTTGACGGAGTTAGTGGCATTGTCGGGATAATCGTAATAGCACTAGATCCACTCCCTGTTACCTCACTAGAGGTCAATGGAATATCACGATTATCTGTATTGCTTCGTAATGTGATGTTGCCAGTTGCTACATACACCGTTTCATTAAATATAAACTGCAATGGCGATGTAATCTGCACTAAAGGACAATTATAACCTATTGCACATAACCCATTTGTAACTGAGGTTATTTGTGGTGGAATTGTTTCAAATGTTTTAATCGTGCGAAAATTCCATGTTGAAGCCTCATTAATACCATTACTTAATGCACTGTTTGATTCATTGGCTACAGCACCAGCCTCAATTAAAATATAGTAATCAGTATCAAGCGCTAATGTAAGACCTCTCGCATCTAGAGTCAGTACATTATTAGATACGGTTACTCTATAATCACTCATAGCATATTTCTCAACCAATGAGTTTGAAGAGTATTTGTAAATAGCGATATTTTTTGATAGATCATTCTTCTTAATACTTTCATCAAATGTCACTTTAAATATGGAGTTCACTGGTACATTACTTGTACCATTAGCTGGACTCAAACTTACGATTTGCGGTCCTGATACAGCTGCTTTAACTGAATAAGAATCGCTCCATATAGGCAAAAATAATTGTAATACTAACGTGATTGCTACTAACATTGCAAGTTTTTTTCTCGCCTGCATTTCATTCACTCCTCAATAATACATTCGTATAGTATTTGTCGGCTTTCATGGGACAAAAATGAAGAGAATCTTCATAAGAAAGCTTATTTGATTCTATTTACCTAAACAAAAAAACCATAATTTACATCTATATAGACGTAAATTATGGTTTAAAAGTTTCTTTATTAGTAAATATTTGAAAAGTTTCTAACGAGGCTTTTCAAGCATTAAATATATTGTTTAGAGGCCGTTATCATTGCTAATAATAACGATTATGCAAGTGCATCTGTGCGCAATAGATCTGCTTTGTCAATGCGTTCCCAAGGAAGATCAACATCTGTACGGCCAAAGTGACCATAAGCAGCTGTTTGAGAGTAGATTGGGCGACGAAGATCAAGCATTTTTATAATACCCGCTGGACGTAGATCAAAGTTTTTGCGAATAACTTCAACTAGTTTTTCTTCTGCAACTTTACCCGTACCATAAGTATCAACGTTGATTGATACTGGTTGAGCAACACCAATTGCATAAGCTAATTGAATTTCGCATTTATCAGCAAGACCTGCTGCAACGATGTTCTTCGCTACATAACGTGCTGCATATGCTGCTGAACGGTCTACTTTCGTAGGATCCTTACCAGAGAATGCACCACCGCCATGACGAGCGTAACCGCCGTATGTGTCAACGATAATCTTACGACCTGTAAGACCAGCATCACCTTGCGGTCCACCGATTACGAAACGGCCTGTTGGGTTAATGAAGTATTTTGTTTGCTCATCAAGCCATTCTGGAGCAACAACTGGTTTAATAACTTGTTCCATAATATCAGCTTGTATTTGCTCAAGCGTTACTTCTTCAGCATGTTGCGTCGAAACAACGATGGTATCTACACGCAACGGTTTGCCATCTTCATACTCGATTGTAACTTGAGTTTTACCATCTGGACGTAGATATTCTAACGTACCATTTTTACGCACTTCGGCCAATCGACGAGCGATACGGTGTGATAATGCGATAGGTAGCGGCATCAGCTCAGGAGTTTCGTTCGTTGCAAAACCAAACATTAGACCTTGGTCACCAGCACCAATGTCTTCATTTTCTTGTTTAATGTCTTTACCATCACGAGATTCAAGAGCAGCATTAACCCCTTGTGCGATATCAGCAGACTGCTCATTAAGAGAAACTAATACTGCACTTGTCGCAGAGTCGAAGCCATATTTCGCACGAGTATAACCAATTTCTTTAATCGTACGACGAGCTATAGATGAAATATCAATAAAATCTGCTGTACTACTAATTTCCCCTATTACAAGTACTAACCCTGTAGCAACTGAAACTTCACATGCAACACGCGCATTAGGATCAGCTTCCAGAAATGCATCTAGAACCGCATCAGAGATTTGGTCACAGATCTTATCTGGATGGCCTTCTGTTACTGATTCTGATGTGAATAAATGGCGTCCTTTTACCGACATCCGTATCAACCTCCCATGTACTGAACATAAATATATAAAACCGCAGCATATACACAACAAAAAATGAACCTTTCCCCGAAGGAAAAGGTTGTAATACAACACTTCTAACATAAAATAATACAGAAGTTTAGTGTTTGTGTCAATGCAAGTAAATGCCTATAAGCCTACACTAGCGTTGTCCGAGCACTTGCTCAGCTTGCTGAATGAGACGCTTAGTAATTGAACCACCAATATATCCGACGTTTCTTGTCGACATTGTAGACCAGTTGATCGTACCGGCACTTGGCGAAGCTCCACCTAGTTCATCTGCAAATTCGGAGTAATAATCACTGCTTGTAGTACCTGCTACACCTAATTCTGCTGCTATCTCATACTTCATTGCATTCAAAGCCGCTTTACATTCTGGAACGACACAACTACGCTTTGCCATTGTAAACCCTCCATTTAATAAGAATAATTTCCTTCATATTATGTCGTGAATACTCAATAGCTACACTGATGAAACATTTCTAACTGTTCCTTATTTTTCTTTTACCTTATAAATCTTACATGCTGGACGCACTAAAAAATCCTCATCTTACGTTAAGTAAGATGAGGATTTTCGAATAATGATATTATATTATTGCAAGTAGTAAGAACCTTTAACCAATACTATAAGTGAACCTGTTGTGCCTGCTGCCGCTTGAACACCTCGTCCATCGCGTGGGAACCATATCTCATGATTCGTTGGTACAGCTACACCATTCTTAATGTCCACACCATCCGTTACATCAGATATCCCGTTACTATCAGAGCTGTAAGCAATAGCTTTACCAGAACGAATAACGATTTCACTGCCTGCTTTAACCATCAATATGCGATCTGCAGGAACGGTAACAACCTCTAACGTTGCTGTGGTAGTACCGCCTGTAGAGCCGCCACCAGATAGCTTAGCCATCTGTTCGTCTACATAACTCTTTGTAACCACTGGATCACTTACCGTTCCGGGTGTTACCGAACTAGTACCGACAGATAATGCATTACCAATTAGTGAACCGCTAATAATACCGACGGCAAGAATAGCAGATGCACCTAACCATTTCAACTTACTCATCTTGTAATTTCACTCCTCTCTCGCAAATACTCTACTATTAAGATACTAGATTAAGAGAGGAAATGCTAGATTTCTACTGTACATTTCCAAATAGGAAACTACTTGTAGCAATTAGTTTTTTGTGATTTTGGTATTGAGCATAGATATTGATCTGATACGTACCTGGATTTATTGCTTGTAACGCTGAATTAGTATAGCTGAATTCTTTCTTCTGACGAGTTGCTACCACAAGCGAACCTTCTGTTCCATCACCAATTGGGAATACTTGAGAGAATTTCGCTAGAGAATTAGTTTGATCAACATACTCTACGACAATACTTTGAGCATCGCTGTATGCAGGAGCATTCTCACGAGCTACTATATCATAGTTAAATCCAACTTTAATTGTATCTGGAATAAACCCTTGTGAAGTATCTAGTTGTGCATAGAAAGAATATAGTGCTACATCATAATTCATAAAGCTAAGTTTAGAGAAATCAGTAGCAATCGGAGCTTCCTTAAAGATATGTTGTGTATACACAGGATTAATAATAACGTTTGCTACTTCAGCTGCTCCTTCGGCTGCCGCCCCAGCAACTGATTCTCCAATATACAGATTTAACTTTGCATCTTCATAATTTTTTGGAATTACTGCCCACACACTTAAGACAACTTTTCCATTAGGAAGAATTTTAGATTCATAATTTTTCACATTAAGGTCAATTATATCTTGATTACTATTTTCGATATATCCTTTTAATTTAGAAGGCATCGCTGAACGTTGCTCTTTGTTCTCGTATTGAAGCTGTGCAAAGAACATATCTGTTTGTTTGCCACTATAAATCTGAGAGTCGATAACCGTTACTTCTCCACGACTACCAAGTGTATCAATTTTATAGCTTTCATTGCTTCCAAGAAGCTTAGCTTTCGTCATAGCGGACACTTTGAATTGATGAATTTTTTTAACGCCTTCCGTTGCTTGCTCATTCATATTGAAGACAATATTGTTCGCACTTTGTATATAAGGAATTTCAGTATACGTTATGATACGATAGCTTTGATTAGGAGCAATCGCAAGTAGACCATCTAGATTAATAACCTTTGTAGCCTCTGGCGCTAATTTTACCCCATCAATTTCAAATTGTCCGTTAACTTTAAGCATTGCTTGTGCTTTTGTTCCTTTGTTTGTTACTTTGAACTCCGCAATAAGCAAATCTTTAACTCCGTTTGGTATACGTTGCAGCGATACTTGTTCTACAAAGTTTCCTTGATAAGTAACGCTATTAGAAGCTGGCTTCGTCTCAACGCTACCGCTTCCAATACTAATCTTGAAATTACCTAGGAAATAACTATTGGTACTATCTTTCTCACGTAGAAATAGTACAAACTGACTTTTCTTTAAGTCGATGTCAGAAGGCATTTCACCCTCTAGTTCTATATCTCTCTTAATTTTAGGCAACAGATTAGTATCTGTTCCTTCAGCTGGTAATAACGGATATAAATATCCTTTTTCAGTCTTTATAAAATACTCAAAACCGGGAATACTAAGTTTAGATGAACTTTTGTTTTCAAGTGTAATCTTCGTTTTAAGCTTTGTATTAGTAGAACTGTAGTTTAGTGTACTGTCTTTCACCGTTACAGCTATTTCACTACCATCAACCTGGTATGATGTGGCTGTATTTGCTTTACTAGCTACCGTATCCTTTAATACTGGAAGACCAAACGTAATACGTGGAAGACTCAATCCACCTTCTTCATCCTTATACATAACGACAATCGAAGCATTTTCTTTTGCAAAATTTTTAGCTACGGTTGTAGATAGAAGAATTGTTTTACGTTCCTGTGGCTTTAATGTTAGATCGGCAACAGATGAAACTAATGGAATCAATGTTCCTTTGCCATCTGATAAATAATAACTAACTGCTTTCATATCAACAGTTGTATTACTCTTATTACGCATACTTAAATCTACATTAAGATAGCTGTATTTTTCATCAGAGTACATTTTGTATGAAGATACTAACATGTTCAAAGATGATTTATTTACAATAAGCTCTTCAGCTTTTTTGTATGTAGTAACACCATTATCAGCGGACTTGATCTGTCCAACAACACTTTCGTAGTTGTTAACACCAAAGTCCCATCTAATAATATCAATTTTTAGATCAGTAAGTTGTTCCTTATCATCAACATATGCATAATATGTTAAATAAGTAGATGAATTTGGAATAACAACTTTTTTCGCCTTATCTTCAGTAATTAGCTTTGTAATATAGGCTTTGTTATTGCTACCTTTGATCTTTGCCCAATAATCAATAAGTTGAACACTTTTACTAGAATTATTCTGAATAATCAATGTATAAGCTACAAGCTTACCTGATTCATCCTTAACAATCTGAGCATCATATAATGATACAGTAACTCCTGAACTTAAGTTTACAGCTGTAGCCGCTTGAGCAACTTCTTGTCCACCTAGAAATGAACTTGGTAGCAGTAAACATAAGGATAACGCAATAATAATCATTTTGTTATATAGACTATTGTTCCTTAACAACGATACCCCTCCTCTTCTATTATGTTAAACGCGGTAACATAGGAAAAAGTTGCATTTAAAATAAAAAAACTGCTAAGTCCGGAGACTTAGCAGTTTAGTTTAATCGAATAATCGATTATTGAACAACAACGTTGATTGTGAATACTTGACCAGCAATCACAACTGTAAGAAGTGTAGTACCTGCTGTAGTACCAGCAGTTAGTGTAGTACCATTAACAATAGAGCCATTTGCTGAGTAAACAACAGCACCAGTGATTGGAGTAACAGCACCAAATTGGTTTGTTGCAGTAAATGCACCGCCATTACCAGCTGCATTTCCGAATAGTTTTTCAGAAATATTTGCGTTTTTATCAACAGTAATTGCATTTACGTTTTGTGCAACTTTATTAATGTTAGTTGGTTTTGTATCAAGAACAGTAATTGTGTAAGTACCAATAACTACATTGTTAACTTTAACAGTGATTACAGAAGATCCTGCTTTTACACCAGTTACAGCATCAGTAGCGTTAGTAGTGATTGCATCAGAAGAATCTTTTTCAATTACTACACCAGTAGTGATTGCAGCGATGTTGTTACCGTTAGAATCTTTTTCATAAACTTTAACAGTTGCTGTAGTAGGATTCTTTTTGTTTGCATCAGTTGTATTAGTGTTTGCATCAAGAGTAGTATTGCTTAGTTCAACTGCATAACCAACAAATGTTCCTTTATCAACAACATTTACAGTTACAGCAGTAGTAAGGTTTGTTCCAGTTACTTTGAACGTTAGAACAGTAGTACCTTTATCAGCATTTGCAGCAGGTGCCAACAATGGCAATGTAGCTACACCCTCAGCGTTGTAAGGAACAGATGTACCTACTGCTACAACACCACTAGTAGAAGAAGTGATTTCTAGAGTACCTGCAGTTCTAATGTTGTTACCATATTGATCCTTAACATTCAATTTAACTTCACCTTGAAGGTTAGAACCTTTTACCAAGTTAACAACTGATTTTTCAGCTGAAACTGAAGCAATTTTAGCATCATCTTTAACTGTAACTACTACAGATTTAGAAACTGTTTTGTCACCGATTGTACCAGTGATTACTACAGTTGCAGAACCGTTAGCAACTGGTTGAACAATACCAGTAGTTGCATCAACAACTAGTACAGTTGGGTTAAGAGATCTGAAGTTAGCTTTATGAGTTACTGAATTCAAGATAGTAGATACGTTTTTAGCATCAACAATCTCAGCTACTAGAGTACCTGGAGTGCCTTTGAAGATTGAAAGTTCAGGATCAGTAGTAGTACCTAAAGTTACTTTACCGATTGAAGAAGCAGTGTTCAAAGATTGTTTAACGTAGATAATTACGTTACCAGTTGTAAGCTCAGTGTTTTTAAGTTTTGCAGATACTACAGTATGAGCGCCATCAACGCCAACTGCAGCTGCTGTAATTTTACCGTTAACGATATTAACTACAGAAGATGAAGCTACAGCATCGATATCAGCATAAGTGTAGTTAGCTGAGATGTCGTTACCTTCAGCGTCTTTAATTACAACTTTAACTTCTGCATTTTGTTCTACAGTAGTTGCTTCAAATCCGATAGAAGCTGGAACAGCTTTTACGTATTTGAATTCAGCAGTTCCAGAAGAAAGAACTGAAGTAGCTTCTTTGTCAGAAACGTTAGTTGCAGTTACAACATAGTCTTTGTCAACAGTCAAAGCGTCAACTAGTGTAATTGTTGCTACAACGCCACTTACAGTTACGTTTTGAATTACTTGTACTGAATCGTTATCAGCACGTTTTACAGAGAAATTGTTAGCAGTTACAGCGCCAAGATCATTGTTGAACTCAACTTTAACTGTTTTTTGGTTAGTACCTTTTGCAGAAAGAACTTCTAGGTCAGTAACTTCATAGCCTTTAAGACCAAGAATAGTACCTAGTTTTTTGCCATCGATTTTGTAATCAAGAGCAGTTAAAAGTGATTCGTAGATATCGCCACGAACAGCGTTATCAGTTTTAACTAGATCAGCAGATACTAGTTTCAATTCAACAGCTTTTTCAAAAGCTGCAGCGTAATCAACTTCAACGCCTAGAACGCGAAGTAGTACTGCTGCGAATTGTTGGTTAGTGATAGAGTTACCTACACCAAATTTAGTAGCAGTTTCACCAGTGAAATATCCTTCAGCTTTCGCCCAAGAGATAAAACCGTTGTAGAATTTAGAATCTACATCTGTGAAACCGTGAGTGTTTGCAGTAGCTTTTGCTACATCTTCTTTACCAAGTAGACGCGCGATTAGAACAGTTACGTCTTGACGTTTCCAGTCTTCTTTTTCAGCAAGACCGTCGGAAGTACCTTTAATAATACCTAAATCTTCTAATTTTTGACCTGCAGTTTTTTCAGCTGCAGATACAACTGTTGCGAACATGGAGAATACCATGGCAATCGCAACTAATAGGGATAAACTTTTTTTCATAACCTTTTTTTCTCCTCCTCTAAATTGCTTCGGTTGTTGAGAGTTTTGTTTTGATAATAAATGGCTCGTTTTACTCATAGCCAATTCACCCCCTTCCTAGAGTAGAGCACGTAATTATAAAATAATGTCTACTAACACGACTTAATAAGTAACATGTTGTAGAAACTTGTAAACGAATGAGAGAGTACTAGTAGATTATATGTATCACTATAACATTATACATTGTTGTACCCGTACCGTAAAGAGGAACTTCGAATTTCATTCCAAATATTTCCGAAATGGCTCAACTTCATCTTCCCATCTCATCTTTACATATATATAGACGTATCAACTTATAAAAAGTTGCGCAATATATATATTTTTTCAATAACTGATGGGAATCAAAATATGGAAATTATTATTCCAATATTCTATTTACTAGTATAGCTTGTACTAGATTTGAAGTCGATACCAAAGTTTTACCATTTGCAATAATAAACGGTACGGATCATGTTCAATCATCCGTACCGTTTAGGTTAGTTTTAATTATAGATGGTTGGTAGCTTCTTCATATCTGCCATAACGCGAGCCATAATAATTGCTGCATCACTACGAAGCATTCTAGCTTTTGGATCGAACATATATCCTTCTTTCGGATCCGCTGTATTAATTGGCTTACCAACAATGAAACCTTTCTTCTGAATAGCTAGTACGGCTGGAATTGAATAGAAGTCAAAGTTTCCGCCATCCTTGAATGCTTTATCCAACTGAGTTTTCGCTTTAGTGGAGTTAGTTTCCAACTTCAGCTCTAGCGCTCTTGCAAGAATAACTGCCGCATCTTGTCTAGATATTTGAACATCCTCATCGAAGAAGCCTGGTCGCGTACCATTAACAATACCTGCTCTTGCTGCCGTTTCAATATAACGATAATCATAAATTGCGTTTGCATTGCTCGCATTTGTAATCGTCTCAGGATAATACGTGAAGTGTAGACTACCCGAGTAGTTGAGAGGCAAGTCTAGCGCTCTTACGATCATACGTGTGAACTCACCACGAGTTACGTAACGATCACCACCAAATTGATTGACTGGCTCAACTGCATTCATAATACCCTTCGAATAGATAGCTTCCATCGCTTCACGAGCATAGCTATGATCTGTAATATCGTTATAACTACGAGTTAGTTTAACCGCTACGTAATAACCGAATTTCGTAAATGGAACTGTAATGGTACCTTTTTTCGTATCCACTACACCACCAATATTTTCCCATGTGCTGTTATACGGATCAAAGCGGAACACCGTTACTGTTGTACCCGCGCTAGACACGATACTATTATCATAAGTTAGCGTCAATGAGCCTGGTGCACTTGGCGCAAGTTCGCGGCCAAATTGATAGTAACGATTTGCAAAGTTTTCTGTATACTTACCTGCAATATTAGGGAACGGATAAGGATCCAGTCCCGTTGTAATTGGATCGTATTGTGGTGATGACACATCAGGGTTATCAGCTAACCCAGCATCAATCCAATACAATGGACTTGCTTTTATGAAACGACTTGCTTGGTTATCAAAACGATTCTTAATGTGTAAATACCCTGTTGCTTGACTATCCGCTGAATAATCTGGCGGTTGGCTTTCAAACATATGACGATCAACTATTCCGTCATCAGGGTTAGCGATGGCAAATAGAATTTCATGACCATTATATACTTGAGTTGCTGAGTTTGATGACTCATTATATTTCGGACGAATTAAGTTAGTATTATTTTGGAACGTAAGCGTTAATGAGTTATTAAATACTTTATGCGATTTCTTCATTGTTTCTAAATATTTCGCACCAGGTATATTGGTTGGTACATATTTCACGGTAATACTATCTGTAATTTTTGTATCACCCCTCGTTATTGTGAACGAGATCTTCGTATCTTTATTTGCTTTCAAATCACTAACTACCGTACGGAAAGCATTCACTGTTGTTGTTTGTCCGTTAGAGTAATCAAGATAAGCTACTTTCTCAGCTGCAGTTTTACCAACAGTAAGAGATTCTGCTCCAGGTGCACTAATAATTAATTCTACGAAGTTTTGGTTCGTAATTCGTTCCTCTACTACTGGTGATTTAATGCTGTAAGGAATAGAAATTGGGTTAACTTCTAAACGATACGTAGCACGTGGACCACCGTCTCCTGCATTGAATACTGAAATTACATAAACAAGCGGACTGCCATCTTCAGGCATAGATTGATTAGAAATATCAAAGAAGAAGTTTTGATTCTCTTTATCATAATAGAACGTAATGTTGGCGTCAGGTGTAGATGCATCTGATGCAGTACTGTTATGAATCTTATCTGCGCCAGTACTAAGCTTCTGTATGTTACGCCTGCCGTCAGTCTCCTTAAACTGTTTACTTAGATCCCATTTCACATCTGTTTTCCAATCAGGATTGGAAATCGTGACTTTATAGTCTGTTGGTGTAATCTTGCCTGGTGTTCCTGGTGTTCCTAATGTAGCATTAATCTGCGTATCATCAGTTCCTAGATCGATGAAATCAAATGTACCATAAACGTTAAAGTCAGCTTGTTTCGTTGTAAATATGCCACCCGAGTTATTAAAGTTTGCATCGTTAGATGTTGGTGGCCATTTACCTACTGTATATGGATATACGCCATCTGTATCAACAGCAGGTATAGTTGGTAAGTTCGTTGGAACGATGTTGAATTTAATTGTGCTTTCATAATTGTACGTATCGGTAATAAACACGAATTTCAACGTGTTTTCACCAGCTTTATTCATAATTGCAGCTAGTTCACTAGCTTTATCACGATCTACACCAGTAATTTTACCAGTACTATCAATTGTGATACCATCCGGTCTAAACAAAGGTGAATTTTTTGCGTTCGTTTTATCATAAGAATTAATCGCCACTTGAACATTATTCAAATACATAAATACTGAAACTGGTGCAGCTGGGCTTGTTTGTGCCTCATAACGAATATCTGAATTATTAGCAATATTCATAATGCGACCGGCAAGACCACCTAATTTTTCAATAAGCACGGTATTCGTATCTTTGTATGAATCATAATTAATAGACATACCATCTACAACATTTTCATACTTCACATATGGACCATATTGAAGCTTGAAAATAGCAGACTTTGTATCGGTATTTTGTCCAATAACTAGCGAGAATTCTGCATTATTCGTCCCAGTTTTCGCTAATTTATCTAGTTGTAAGAATACACGAAGATACTCTGTGCTTACTCCATTCACAGTTTGTGTTACTACTTCTTTAACTGGATATCCGTTACTATCTACAATGACTTTGTAACCGTACGTAGAACCGTTAATTTTTAATTTGATTGCATCAGTCAAGTTTTGAGAAAGAGACCCTAAAACATTACTTGCATTAGCAACGAGCAATTCTACTGCCATCGGGATGGAGTATACATCTACTCCTGACGCTCCAATATCAGTTCCTTGAAGTGATTTCAACTGATTAACATTGTTCGCTTTCGAAGTTGTCGTACTATTAGGTACAGCAGACGTCATTGTAGAATCAAATCCTGATAGGTAATTAATATCTGCGATGTATGATTTAGTGCTATCACGAAGAATAATTCTACGCTCATCAGATACATCATATTGTGTAGTATTTGGAGCTTGAATCGTATACGTAATTGGTGAGTTATACTTTTGTGCTATTTGAGCTAGATTAAATGAGTAACTTACTGTTACATATTTGGTCGTACTAGTTATCGCTGTAGGATCTTGGCCATTAATAGTTACCGTAGGATTAACCGTTTCACCTGCAATTGATATTTTAATATTATTCTTAAAAGCATTTGTTATAGCAGTCGCTGCTGTTGGACTTGTTAGATCTATGGGTGTAGTAGTACTAGTTGTTAGATCATATATTGGCGTTGGAATTATAGCCTTACCTGTTAATGTCAAACCTTTAGTGCCATCGATAGAATACTCTCCACCATAAGTCACATTATATGCTTTATTATCACTAGTAAGCTTCTCATCATAATGAGTAACTTCACCATTATAAAGCGCCACTTGTCTTGTTGTCTCTACAACTTGACCACCGTTCGTTACTTTGAACTTGATCGTATTCATACCTTTCTTAATAGAAAGCTGAGACGTAGAGAAACGATAATTAGAAGTAGATGTAGATACGTTAAAGTCATACGTGTAGTTATTGATTTCAACCGTTACTTTACTCGCATTCGGAGCGTAACCTTCTAACGTAATAATTCCTGTATCCGTTGGAACAGCAGCATTAGAATATAGCATAGTAACGCCACTTTCTTCTACTGCATATGAACGATTTTCGAATAGAATGTTCAAGTCAGTCAACATTGGACTATCACGGAATTCGATATAGATACTTTCTTCTACCGTAGAAGTACCCGCAACACCTTTGAATGTAATTTTATTCATACCAGCAAACAGCTCAAGAGCTGACACGGTCATTCTATTATCACCTGTCGTTGTAATACCTGTTGAAATATCTTGTGTGCTATTTAACGGTGTATCGCTATTTGCCGTTACTTGTTGTACTTTGTAACTAATTGAGGAACCTACAACCCCATTAATTGTACCTGTTAAACTAATAATTTTGTTTGATACGATTCTTGCTGAAGCTTTTGTATCCTTCTCGTTCGGGAACAAGAAGTAACTACCTGCCGCTTCGGCTTGATTCGTTGTTCCGTACATTGGAAGTAAAGATACGAATAATGCCAATGTTAAAACAATGGATAAAAACTTTTTCAAGTGAATAACTCCTCTCTGACAACCTTATTTATTATTTATCTCCTACATGAATTGCAGCTTAATGCAGATCACATGTGAGAGTAGACTACAAAATTTAATACTCCTTCCCATAATTTACATGTCCAATATTACTATAGACGCAAATTGTCCAAAAAAGTTCCATACAGTTTATATCGGTCAGAGAGATGCTCTTTTTAAGTGATTTTAAAATGAAAAAACTACTAAACATAAAATGTTTAGTAGTTTTTTCATTTATATGATGTGGGTTACATTATTTACTCCGCGATTCAGCATTAACTTTGCCGATCTTGAGCCCTAGCTTCGTTAGTAGGTTAATGACTGGTCTTCTTGATTTATCGACAATGCCGATAACTTCGGCGCCAATTTGCAAGAAGAATATAACTAAACATACGACAGCGAATGTTATCCAGTTCGCACCGTTGAATTTGATAACAGCGGATTGAATAATTGCCATACCGCCAAAGATTGCTGCTATTCCCCATATCATCAACACCGTTTTACGATGGCTAAAACCAAGGTCTTGCAAACGATGATGTAGATGTCCTTTATCAGGTGCAAAGATCGGCTTCTTGTTCACTAATCGACGAATAATGGCGAAAAATGTGTCAGATAGTGGTACACCGATAATAAGTAAAGGAATAACAAAAGATACAAGCGTAATTTGTTTAAAGGAAATCAAAGATAACAATGCTAAGCAGTAGCCTAAAAACAATGACCCTGAGTCGCCCATAAAGATTTTGGCGGGATGAAAATTATATTTCATAAATCCTATAATACCACCGAGTAACAATGTACTCATTAGAATAACAGGCTGGAAGCCCATAATAATTGCCATAATAAGAATAGTACTAATTGCAATGCCAGAAACACCAGCTGCGAGACCATCAAGTCCATCAATAAGATTAATGGCGTTGGTTACACCTACGATCCAAAGAATTGTTACCGGAATACCGATCCATTCCTTCAGATGCTGCATGTTCTCACCGAACGGCAAGCTAACAAAGCTAATATGAATATCAAATCCAAATACAACAACACATGCTGCAATAATCTGAAATACAAGTTTAAGTTTTGCGGATAGTTCAAAACGATCATCAAGTGCACCCGTTACGATAATAATCGTGCCTCCAACAAGCATCGCTTTCACAAGATTAGAATCCTTCGGTAGCCATGTACCTTCAGGAATAAGTGCGAATACACAGAAAAATGCTCCGACAAACGCAAGATAAATAGCAAGACCACCCATTCGTGGCATAATTCTCGTATGAACTTTACGATGATTCGGTTTATCAATTGCTCCGACCATAAATGCGAACTTTTTAACCAACGGTGTTAATACCAAGGCTATTACAAGTGCAATTACGAAACCAACCGCATACACTGCTCCAATTGGCATAATAATAATTCTCCCCCTCTGTACGTACAAGCGGAAATAGATGATCGCGATGTGCTTATCATTCACAAGTAGCCATCAACTTATCCAAGGTCTTAATGCCAGTTCTTTATATATCAGGCACCAAACAGAATTATACTCCCCACTAAGGTAAATTACTACTATCGATTTCGTGCAAATTTACATAAATTTGATTAAAAAACAAACGTTTCCTACCTATTTTGTAATGTTATCGCGGTTTCGCATCACTTTAATCATGAATTTAGGAATAACCATCATTCTTGGTAAACGTTTCGGCTCTTGTACTAATCGGAATAACCATTCAAGTTTCGATTTTTGCATCCATTGAGGTGCACGTTTTAATTTACCTGAAATAACATCAAAACTTCCGCCAACACCCATAATAAGGGGAACGCCCAATTGTTTCCTATGCTTCACAATCCAAGGCTCTTGTGTCTCAGCACCTCTAGCTACAAATAGTAAATGTGGTTGTAATTCTGTAATTTCAGCGATAACTTCAGCATCCTGTTCAGCAGTAAAGAAACCATTACGATAACCAACTACTCTCACTTGTGGATATTGCAATTGAAGCGTGTTTGCAGCAGATTCAATAATTTCTTGACTTGTACCTAATAAATACACTTTCCAATGATGCTTCTCACCTTTAGCCATCAGTTCATGAATAAGTTCAATTCCTGTAACTCGTTCCGTAATTGGACTACCGCCTTGCTTTGCTGCCCATATGATACCAGCGCCATCAGGTACAATAAGATCAGATTTAAACATCATTTCTTTGTACTGAGGTTTTTCTAGTGCTGTCATTACCATAATTGGATTAGCTGTTATGACATGGGTTTGAATATTAGATTCAATACTGTCAGTTAAATGTTCAACTGTTTCTTGCATGCTCATTTTGGAAAACGGAATACCAAAGATTTTAATTTTCGGTACAGGTTTCGTCATGAGGATCATCACCTCGATATATTTTGACGCAAAAATTGGATCAATTGTTGCGCTGGTTTCTGAGATTGTTCAATAAGTTGTGAAATATAAGGTTCTTTTTCCGTTTTCCACTTCTCTTTACCATCTAATAATTGTATAACTTGCGCTGTAAATTGATCAGCATTCAAATGCTCTGTTGATCCAATTGCTTCAGAACCGATTCGTTCAAGAAATTGATCGATTTTAGGATCATAGCTTAAACCAAGCAATGGTATACGTTGATTAGCCGCATAGATTAACGCATGAAGTCGCATACCGAATAAGACATCACACTGCGAAACTGCTAATAACATCTGTTGCGGGTCATCCTCGACATTAGCAATTTCTACCGTACTTGAATCATTTAGATGAGGTACGATGAGATCATGGACATAATGAGATGCTTCCACATCATCAGGCGTATGGAATGGCAAGAAGCGAATATGAACATCACGCTCATTAATTAATTTGAGTAACGCTGCTACAATATAATCCAGTTTTTTGTTATCGCTGGGCCAGAAACGAACCGATACACCAATAACAGGCTTGTCCTGCTCTATTACTTTCCAATTTGTCTGTTGATCAGGAAGTGGCATACCCATTACTGGATCGGGTACTACCTCTATCGATTGTTTTACAACGCCAATATTACGTAATAACCGTGCAGATTGTTCATCCCTTACTGAAATATAGCTACTTTTCTTCATCGCTGAAGAAATGAAAGGAAACATAACTCGAGAATTGACTGGTCCAAGTCCTTGAGCATAGATAAAGGTTGGTTTACCTAACCATTGAGCAAGTTTAATAACTCCAGTATAGTACGGAATGGTCTTCTTACCCGTTGCATCTTGTAACAAACTTCCTCCTCCACTTATCAATGCATCTGCTGACTTTATTGCTTTCCATATAGAAGCAGGATGCATTCGAGGCATAGACTCTACACCATACATTGCAGTTGTCGAAGCAGGATCATTACTTAATACGATAGGCACAATTGTTACGTTCGCACGCTCTCCTTGCTCTTGCAGGGCAAGGAGAATGGAACGAAGCACTGCTTCGTCCCCACTATTGTTAAAGCCATAATAACCTGAAATTACAATTCTAAACGTTGTCGAATTGGAGGCCATACCCATTTACGCCAAACTCCTTCCAATACGATCCAAATGCCGATAAGTATTAAGCCGAAGATAATACCTACGCCCAGTCCTAAGCCCGTACGAATGATAGAAATTAGTAACGGTGTATGAATATGTGTAAATGTACTTACCATCGTCAACTGACCTAGTGTTCCAACAATAATTAATAACCAAGCGGAACGATAACGAAGC
Source organism: Candidatus Pristimantibacillus lignocellulolyticus (assembly GCA_023639215.1). Taxonomy (NCBI): domain Bacteria; kingdom Bacillati; phylum Bacillota; class Bacilli; order Caryophanales; family Paenibacillaceae; genus Pristimantibacillus (SeqCode); species Pristimantibacillus lignocellulolyticus (SeqCode). Next base: position 1,797,052 of record CP097899.1, on the reverse strand, counting down.
GCAAGGAATAGTCCTAACAACATCGGTGGATGTCCAAGCATAAATTCTTTGAAACGTGGACGTACTCCTACGCTCGATTCTAACCATCGACGAACGATCATTTCTATTCCAGATACTTGTCCACCGTTACCAGTACGGCTTAAGTAGTATAACCCTATAGCTGCTAACACAAGCGCAACGATAACCCATAGCAGTGTAATTGGTTTCACAAGAATTTTCCATAGACGTGAAAGTACACCTTTGGCACCATTACCTTGATATAAGAATACATAAATCGCAACTAAAACAATTGGTCCGATATGAAGCGCACTTACGCCGCGGAATTGTTCAATTACTAGACGATACGTAATGTTATGCAATAGTCCAAATACGAGTGGAACAGAGCATAGCGTAATGCATGTCCCAACAACGAACCAGTTCAGAGCAAGCCCTAAGCGACGAGTAATAGCCATGTCCGGGAAGATCCATTTGTGTTGCTCTAAGCTTCCATCATGAATTGGAGTCGTGCCACCCAATGTCCACTCGTTACCACCAACCATGCGACGCTCACCGATCGTGCGTGCATAGATACGATTCATGATCCAGATCACACCTAGTGTCGGTCCGCTTATCGCTGCTCCTAATGCTAGTCCCTGCTCTAATAGTGAGCTGTTCAATACAAACAAACCAGCAGACCCGATCAGACCTAATAAGAATACGATAATCTGGCTTCCTGGAATAAATGTAGAAATTAATAAAGTAATAATCGCAATTGCCCCAAGCACGACAATCATACGTGCATATTTCACCCAAGTCGGATTTTCATACGCAAATGCTTCTGCAATACCTGAAGGATACCCGTTAGCATCTAACTGTGCGATAACTCCCTCTTCACCTGCAAGTTCAGTAACAAGCTTCTCAACAGAGCTTTCAAGCACACCTGTGTTACCATTTGATTTAATACCAACATTCAAGAAGAACACACGAATATTACGATCTTTTGCTGCTAATAGGAAGCGATCTGTCATTCCTTCAGCAGTCATCGTAAAGCTATCATCAGGGGATAAAGAATACACTCGAACGATATTATAGTTAGTTCCATATGCAAGTGTATTTAATCCTTCTTGAGGTGCTTTTAAGTTCTCGATAATACTTACGCCCATATTATATTTTTTAAGTAATGCTGCATATTGCGTCAAACTTTTAAATTCAGCTTGATCTGTAGCACCTTTTACTTTAGAGCCATCAAAAATAATACGTGTAACGCCATGTTCACTTAGTCGAGCAAGCTGTTCTTCTGCCCATTTCACATCAAATGGCTGAATACGGTCAGAAAAGCGCGCTACGATATTAAATCCCATTCCAACAAGCTTATCTATTGTCATAGGATCAAAATCTAATGTTTTCAGTGTAGCAGCATTAACTGCTTCATCGATAATTAGACCTGACTTACCTTTGAATTCATACTTGGTAACATTGACACCTTGACGTTCAAATTCACGTTCAATAATTGGTGTAATTTCCGTAGCAGCTTGTTCACTGCTGAACAGAACGTAAGTATGGTTAACATTCGTATCAAGCACTTCGCCTCGCAAAGTTGCCATCTCTTTCTCAGAGTAGTACACCAAACGACCTGATTGCATCAAGTCTTTCAATGAACTTTCGTATAAGGACATAGAATTTACTCCAGCAGTTTTCAAACTAGCTAACTGCTCGTCCATATACTTCGTAAAGTCCAATTGATAATTTGCAATTTCTTCTAAGTCACGATAGTCAAATACATACTCAACCGTGTCGGATGAATGCTCCATTTCTACACGTAAAAAACTTAGTGGAATAGCTGCTATAACACCTATTAATGTTATCACCCATAAACAAAGCTTAGCTTGTCTATTAAAACGTTGCCATAGTGTGCGCACAAAAGCCCTCTCTTTCTGCGGTACCATCATTGAGCAAAACATAGTATTGCCACCTTATTCCAATGGAAGTTCAAATCGTTCGCTCGTCAGCACCAAGAAGATGACATATTACATCGTGATCATAGGCGGACAATTTGAGCAACCTTGTACTCAAAACAAAGGTGGCAACTTGATTATACGTTCTATACTATAAAATGCTTCATTGAGGTCATCTTTATTAAAAATAATGTTAATAAGTTTCTTTTAAGGTTGATCGTATCTTAACCCAGCAATGTGTACGGTTTGAGTACACGAGCGGACAAAGTTATGTTCGACTCCAAGTATACTACAATGAGTTACATCGTGATTACGGGCGGACGATTTAAACTACCGTAATTTAATAGAAGTTCAAATCGTTCGCCTGTCAGCACCAAGAAGATGACATGAAGCTAGGAAACGAGGAGCAGAGTGTACGTTATTGGTACACGAGCACCACAGGCTTCCGATGAATGTCATCTTCGATGCCGACTACGCTACAACGCGATACATCGTGATCACGGGCGGACGATTTGAACTACCTTACAAGGAGTCTACACGTTTCATGACTGCTGTTGATACCTTCTCCTGCTTGTCAACTGCATCCGATTCGGAAGAGCCTTTCACAGCGAAGTACACTTTAATTTTCGGTTCAGTCCCAGATGGACGAAGGCAGAACCATGAACCGTCTGCAAGTATATATTTCAGTACATTTTCAGGACGTAATCCTTGAATCCCTTTGGAATAGTCAAGTACTTCAGTAACAGCAACACCAGCAACTTCTACTGGTGGCTGCTCACGGAAGCTATTCATAATAGCAGCAATTTGCTGTACGCCATCAATTCCTTTTAATGTACGTGATTGTTGTGTTTCAAGATAATATCCGAATTGTTGATATAGTTCTTGCAGCACATCATACAATGTTTTTCCTTGTGTACTGTAGTATGCTGCTGCTTCACAAATTAACATTGCCGCAACAATAGCATCTTTATCACGTGCATAAGTACCTGTTAGGTAGCCATAACTTTCTTCATATCCGAACAAAAATGTTTTCTCGCCTGAACCTTCATAAGCAGTCATTTTCTCACCAATATATTTAAAACCTGTAAGCGTGTTTTCTACTGAAGCACCATAATGCTTAGCAACTACCTCGCCCATCTCACTCGTTACGATAGTTTTAATCACGACACCATTGTCAGGCAATTGACCACGTTGTTGTAATTGGCTAAGTAAGTAATGAATCATCAATGCCCCAGATTGGTTACCTGTAAGTACTACATATTCACCTTCGTTGTTTTTTACAACCGCACCCATACGGTCTGCATCAGGGTCGGTACCAACGATAATATCAGCGCCTACTTTACGAGCAAGCTCAATGGCAAGTGTAAATGCTTCTTTCTCTTCTGGATTCGGAGATTTAACTGTGCTGAAATAACCGTCAGGTTGCTCTTGCTGCTCTACAACATATACTTGTTCAAAGCCTGCAGCCGCTAATACATCACGCACTGGCTCATTACCTGCACCATGAAGTGGTGTAAATACCACTTTGAAATTTTTACCTAGATCGCCGTGTAATAGCTCTTGGTTCACACTTTGCGATACTACAGTTTCAACGTATGAGTTATCGATATTCTCATCAAGCCACACTAAAAGACCCGCTTCTTCGGCTGCTTTTTGATCCATACGTTTAATTTCGTCGAAGCTCTCGATACGAGCAATTGCTGCAATGACCTTTTCTGCATCCTCCGGTATTAACTGACAACCATCAGCGCCATATGCTTTATAACCATTATATTCAGGAGGATTGTGACTTGCTGTTACAACAACTCCAGTGCTTGCTTTTAATTCACGAACTGCATAAGACAATTGTGGAGTAGCACGAAGTGAAGTGAATAAATATGTGCGAATCCCATTAGCTGCCAGAACTAGTGCAGCATCAAGTGCGAATTGTGGAGAGTTATTACGTGAATCATGTGCAATAACTGCCGCTGGTGATTGTACGTTCGACTCTAAAAGCCAGTTAGCAAGTCCTTGAGTAGCTTTTCCAACTGTATATGCATTAAGACGATTTGTACCTGCACCCATAACACCACGTAAGCCACCTGTACCGAATTCAAGATCACGATAAAAACGATCTAATATCTCACCGTCTTGACCTGAAAGTTCTTGCAACTCTTGCTTTGTTGCTGCATCAATATTGCTATCATTCAGCCATGACTCATATTTGTTCAACACTTCTTCATTCAACAATTGTCCCATTACCAATAACCTCTTTCTATACTGTAGTTCTTCTATTTCTTATTTGCATCAGATAGCGCAAACATTAATTCGCCTTCTGCAACTACTTTACCATCAACTTTAGCAGTACCTTTACCTTTACCAATTGAACCTTTAAGACGAGTAATCTCTACTTCTAATGTAAGAGTATCTCCAGGTGTAACTTGACCACGGAAACGGAATCCATCAATACCAGCGAAGAATCCTAACTTACCGGCATTTCCTTCTACCGTAAGCATAGCAACCGTACCTACTTGTGCTAATGCTTCAACAATTAGCACTCCCGGCATAACTGGATAACCTGGGAAATGTCCTACGAAGTAGGGCTCGTTCATCGTTACATTCTTTATACCTACAGCACGCTCGCCTGGAACTACTTCAATCATTCGATCTACAAGTAGAAACGGTGGGCGGTGTGGTATTACATTCATAATTTCATTAATATCCATCATATTATATATTACCCCTTCCAAAATTATCATTACGTATAAAAGTGTATCGTTATTCCTATACTAATACTATCCTACATTGTCCTGCAGGTAATGAAGGTTGAGATAAGAGGCTTGCTTTTTAGAATCACATTCTAAAGAGTAAGTCTCTTTGTATATTGAATACACTTGCCTTCAACTATTATAGACTACCTCATGGAAAATGAAAACAAATGCACATCCTTCTGGTTTCATTTACACAAAAAGAATCAGTCAGCAATTGCTGACTGATTCTTTTTGCGACCGTCCTTTATTAAATCAGAAGTTTGAACATTTAAGTTCCAATAAAAGTTCAAATTGTTTGCTTGTCATCTTCGACGCTGAATAAACTACGTTAGCATTAATATCGTGATTACAAGCGAACAATTTGAACATCCTTTAAGAGTCAGCGAAGACTAGATCCCATAAATGCTTCCATGTACTCCACTGAAACACTTCACCCTTAGGTTGACCACCTACAACAACATAGCCAATGTACAATCCGACCACTAACATCACGATCATAATAATCGGAGCGATACATTTACGTAGTATCCAAAACGTTGAGCTCGCCCACCACGGTAATTTTTTAGTGGAAACTTCTTTTTTCACTTCAACTACATCTTCTTCTTTCGCACTTCGTCCGGCGGATTTATGCTTGTCTGAGCGAGAAAGCAACATACCTCTTTCCGTATCGTCGATCGTTGTATGAACATCTAAGTTTGAGGACTGCTCTTTGTTTTTACGATCTTCTACCTCATGTCCGCTTTCTTTCATTGTACAATCACCTTCGTTCTATATGTTACGAGCGTAAGTTATTAGCTAATTGCATCATCGTATCACTAGAACTTAAAGCTCTTGCAGCTAACTGATAAGCACGCTGTACTCTAACTAAATCGGTCATTTGTGTAGCCATGTCAACGTTAGATTGTTCTAAGTAACCTTGACGAACAGCTATTTTGTTAGCACCATTAGGAATAATTCTAGCAACAACTTCATCAACATTCAAGCCAGCAGATACAGCATATAAGTTATCTGAAATAGCTGTCATCGCATCAGGTCTGACTGCTTTCACCATATTGATAGAACCTACTGTAATTGTACCACTATTGTTAACAGCTAGTACTGTTCCGTCCGTCTGAACTTGCATTTCGTATCCGTTAGGAATAATAATTGGCCCAGTTGAACCATCAGCTAATGTTCCTGAAACAGGATAACCTTCACTCGTAGTAAGCACACCTTGACCAGCTGCATTCATACTAATCTGGAATGAACCATCACGTGTATATGCTTTTGTTCCAGCGTTATCAACAATAACTTCAAATAATGCATCGCCTTCAATAGCCATATCCGTTAATACACCGGTCTGGTTCAATGAACCTTGAGTGAAATCCATTGCAATTCCAGTTACACGCGAGCCCCATCCTTGTGTGAAACCAAGTGGAGATAAGCGACCATCTAGATCAAAACCCTCGGGCTGTGCTTTTGTAGTCGTTAATAAATCATCAAATACAGCAGATTTTGATTTGTATCCGACTGTATATTGGTTGGCAACGTTATCTGAAATTGTATTGATTTTATTTTGATAGGCATTCATGGAATTGATAGCATTTATCATTGAGCTATTCATTATAATTCACACCTCACTAGATCATCCAATTTTACTGATATCATTAGATTCTCCCAATTTCATTCGCTGTTTTTTGCAAAGTTTGATCAAAATATTGAACCATCTTTTGATTCGCCTCATACGCTCGAGCTGCTGCCATTAGATCAACAGATGCTTGTGTCATATCCACATTAGAAAGTTCAATATAACCTTGTCTCACTTCAACTTGAGCATCATCTGCAATTGCTTCAGCAGTGCCTTCAACTAGTGTAAAAGTTCCATTACCTTCACGCACTAAACCATTAGGATTATCTATTTGAGAAATTAAAAGCTGTATGCCCGTATCTTCACCATTTGATGTAACAAGACGACGATCAGCAGTTAATGTAAGATCATTGATACTTACTCCTGCAGGTAATACGATTGGCTCATTATTCGTATTGAGTACACGATCGCCATTATTCGTAACCAGATTCCCTTGACTATCTACAGAGAATTGACCACCTCTAGTATACTTCACTTCTCCAGCAGCGTTCTGAACCGTGAAATATGCTTGTGGCTGAAATACAACATCACCATTTTGAGAGATAGCTTTCCCTGATTGATCAAAGTTCAAACCGTCTACTGAAATATTTGACATAATAGCAAAATCGTTCGCATTATTCGTCTGTGTTATATCACCTTGCGAATGATACGTTAAACTTTCTTCCCCCAATACAGCACCAGTCCAAGTACCAATAATGTTGTTACCTGTGCTTTCTACACCTGTCATCTGTAATAACATCTCGTTAAATGAACGAAGCGCGGTAGTGTTTTGTTTATAACCGGCTGTCTCTATATTAGATATATTATTTGTAACAGTATCGTGACGTCGCTGCTGACTAATTAAGCCAGATGCAGCGGAATAGAGCCCTCTAAGCATATTGCTCCTCCTCATCATCTCATAATTCTATTGTATCATTATCGGAAAAAGAAGGCTTAATGTTAATAGTGCATCGCCGATTTACACAGCGAGTGTAAGTTTCTAGTACACAAGCGGACTATATAAATTATATAATTTCAATGAAGTTCATCTTAGACTCTGCACAGCAAGTGTACGTCACTAGTACACAAGCAGACTATATAAACCAAATTTCAATGAAGGTTCAAATTGTTCGCTTGTCAGCACCAAGAAGATGCACTCCAGCGGAAACGAGTAGCACAGCGTACGTTATTTGTACGTGAGCACACGCAGGCTTTCGATGGAGGGCATCTTCGCTGCCGGATAAGCTACGTCAGCTTATTCATCGTGATCACAAGCGACAATTTGAACTTCTACTCGAATAAGCGCTTCAGCACGTCCCCCTATGACGCCTTACCCACGCTTACCCGTCTCATCATTTGTATTAACGTTTGAGCTTGTCCAGATTATCTAATAGAATACCTGTACCTTTAACAACACAGTGCATCGGATTCTCTGCGATCAATACAGGAACTTTCAATTGGTCAGCAAGTAATGAATCAAATCCACCTAATAGCGCACCGCCACCAGTAAGAATAACACCGCGATCAATAATATCGGCAGATAATTCTGGAGGAGTTTGTTCAAGAACGTATTTTGCCGCTGATACAATCGACATAACCGGATCCCATAGCGCTTCACGGACTTCGTTGGAACGGATTGTAATCGTTTGTGGTAATCCTGTCACCATATCCCGACCACGGATATCCATTTCTTCACTTGAAGAGTTTTGAAGTACTGTACCGATACGAATTTTAATATCTTCGCTAGTTCTTTCACCAATAAGTAACTTATACTTGCTCTTGATGAATTTCATAATAGATTCGTCGAACTTGTCTCCCGCTACTTTAATAGAAGATGCTGTAACAATATCACCCATAGATAGAACTGCTACGTCTGTTGTACCGCCACCGATGTCCACAACCATGTTGCCGCTAGGCTGGAAGATATCCATTCCAGCCCCGATAGCGGCAGCTTTTGGTTCTTCTTCTAAATACACTTCTTTTGCACCACTACGTTCAGCAGCCTCACGAATAGCCTTCTGTTCAACAGAAGTGATATTTGTAGGCGCGCAGATCAAAATACGCGGACGTGAATACCAAGTACGTCCATCAACACGATGAATAAATTCTTTTAGCATAATTTCCGTAATGTCAAAATCAGCGATAACACCATCACGTAATGGACGAATCGCAACAATATTACCAGGAGTACGCCCTACCATACGATGTGCGTCTTCTCCAACTGCAAGCACTTTTTTAGTATCACTTTCAATAGCTACTACAGAAGGCTCGTCAAGCACTACACCTTTACCCTTTACATGAATCGATACGTTTGCCGTACCCAGGTCAATACCAATATCCTTACTAAACATCAGGCTCTAGTCCTCCAACGAATAATGTATTCATTACTTAGCGCATCTCCACTAACCGGAAATAACCGTTAACTAACATTATTCGCCAAAATGACTGAAAATCCTCTCTTCGAAAAAAGAAATTATATTGGTATTTCTTTCTCAGTCATTGACAATACTATAAGATTACTTTGTATTGCCTGCAGTAAGCACCTCCCGCTTCTTCGGCGTACTTTTTTTATACTTGATTTTCGTTGCTTCTCCTCCGCGTAAATGGCGAATTGACTTGTGATATTCGAGAATATGCTTCACTTGATCTGCTAACTCAGGGTTAATTTCTGGCAATCGCTCCGTCAAATCCTTATGCACTGTACTTTTGGAAACTCCGAATTCTTTGGCGATCGTTCGTACCGTTTGTTTCGTTTCCACAAGACAACGGCCTATTTTAATCGTTCGCTCCTTGATGTAATCGTGCACGCTCCCGCCTCCCTACTCGTATTAAGTTTGGTACATTATATGAGTGGGGCGGGCAGATATTCTCTATCTATCTTTTTACAAATGAAATGAAGTTAATTTTTTGTGCAAAAATATCTTTTTTGTGTTAAAAATGACGCTCACATTATGCAAAATTTTTATCAATTATGACTGTTTAAAAATAAATAAAGGCACCTCTCCAAAGTGGATGAAGTGCCTTTACCAGGTATCGTTATTTTACGATGTAGTCGTTCGGATTAACGTTAGCGCCATTCAGACGAGCTTCAAAGTGTAGATGGTTACCAAGATCACGTTCTACATCACTGCGACCAGCTTTCGCAATAATCGTACCTTGTGCAACTTCATCTCCTTCTTTCACCGTTACTTCAGATAAACTTTGATATACTGTTATAAATCCATTACCATGGCTGATTTCTACTTGCTGTCCGTTAATAGGATTTGATTCTACCAAAGTTACTGTACCTGCTAATGCCGCTTGTACATCAAACGCTTTACCTTCTGGATCTGCAAAGTCAATTCCCATATGTGCAGCGAACGTTGAATCTACTTGAATTAATGCAGCCTCACGCTCTGTAGCTGATGCATCTGTATCATAGTATGGAATTTGAACTTCTAGCGCACTAACGTTAGCAACTGGCCACTGCATATCTTCACCAGTAGCTGCAATTTCTTCTGTTGCATCTAGAGGATCCTCTGCAACAACTTCTTTGTCAGTGCCTTCTACTCCTTCAGTTACCTCTGTACTTGTAGGCTTATCTGTATTAACGTCCTGGTACACCCACAGTAAGGTAACGATAATTGCTGCCGTGATCATGAACAATGCTGGAGAAAACCATTTTTTCGATAGCAGCTTTTTGAATCCTGAACCCGACTTTGCAACATTAGAACCTCTCTTTTCATTTTTAAGAGATTCATCTGTTGATTTTGATTTGTTTTGATTATATTCACTCATTAATATCACCTCAATAGCCATTGTTACCAATCTGACTATCTTTATACGTGATATATACTATTTTTTAGTAGTTTTTTACAAGCTTTGAAGCTTGTTCAATCTGAACGCCTTTATAATAGTGAGTGACAATGTCATTTGCTAGATATCCTTCTTGCGCCATTCCGTTCGCTCCCCATTGACTCATACCAACGCCATGACCATAACCATACGTAGTAAATGTAATCGTCTGTGCCTTCTTATCTTTTGTCCAAGTAAAGTGAGTAGATGCTAATCCTAGTAACTCTCGAATTTTTTTCCCTTCAAAAGTTTGTCCATTAATTGATAGGTTAGCAATACGATTACTATCAGTATGCACCACATCTGATATATTAAGCTTATCTTTCTTATTTTCCGATAGACCAAGCATTTGATATAGTTGCTCATAGCTAAACGCTACTTCCTGCTCGTAACTAGGTGAAATCGATCGATCCCATTTACTATCTACACTTTGCAGGTAGTCGATATCGTAACCCCAATAATCTTCTGCTGCTTCTGTATATCCATTACTAGTCGAGAAAAATACGGCATCGATAGGCTCTTGCTTATAAACTAAAATTTGATTCTTTGTTTCCTCTAATGCTTTTTCGAACTTTTCAAGTGTCTTCTTATTCCTTTTATCTTCTCGATAGGTCAACATCCGTTCATTACTCCAATAGACTTGATGTTGCTGTGTATCTGTAACGATATATTGCTCACCACTTGGCTCGTGTTTCTCCATATTTGATGAACTCATCATGCGACGCACAATATAAGTACGTACTGCCAACATTTGAGCTTTAATCGCTTCTAGTTCAAATGAGCTTGGCATTTCAGCCAAGGTTACTTGCAATACATATTGTTCTAGAGGCACTCGTTCAACAATTTGCTTGTCAGTGAGTAATACGGTAACTATCTGTTGTTCTACGTCATTCTGATTAGCTTCTGTATCCGTACTCCCTTTGTTGTTACTTGAGTTCATATTGTTGTTTCGGAAGCTTGTTGTACGATCTTGTTCGTGCTGAGCTCCCATTGCCATCCCATAATTCCATATGGCTGAACTATTCCCTGATAATACATCAGAGTGCTCAGATGAGTAATCATTCAACGTAGCATGTTGTGCTAGTGTAGGCATTTCTACTGTTATTGCGCTACCATAGTCTAACTGCTTTGATGGCTCTGTAAATCGTACTATTAGCATACATGCTACTAGTACACTACATAAGACTAATAGAATGAGCATCATTGATCTTCTATTAATTTTCGTAATAGGCTTACTTTGCCCATTTCTCAAACGATCCACTTTCCTCTCTGCCTAGTTTCTCTCATCTTTCATGCTATAGCCTATGAATAGATTTGCTAGATTAGAATAGTAATGAGAAAAATAGAAGATTAAAGATCCTTCATATTAGAGGTAGTTTAAAAAAGGTAGATCATAACAACTCGACATAATCACGATTCACTTTTTCTGCATGCTAAAAAGGGTGAACATTTTACTCGTATCATCTAATAGATACGAATAAAATATTCACCCTTGAATATTTATGATCACATTATGCCATAAGTTCTTGTACAATTGAGTAACGTTTTTTCTCTTTTACTGGTGCAGACAATACTTCATCCTCTATGCGCTCAATATGCGCACCAAGAGAAGCAAGTTTTCCAGTAATATTGACGTAACCACGATCTACATGATGAAGACCTGTTAACACAGTTTCGCCTTCGGCACGCAGTGCAGCACATAATAAAGCAGCTCCAGCACGTAAGTCTGTTGCACAAACTTTCGCCCCTTTAAGCGGCATATTACCTGTTACAATCGCTGATCTACCATCAACTTTTATTACTGCTGACATCTTTTGAAATTCTTCTACATGCATAAATCGGTTTTCAAATACTGTTTCTGTAATGACACTTGTACCCTCTGAAGTTAACAATAGTGCCATCATCTGAGATTGCATATCTGTAGGGAATCCAGGATGCGGTAATGTTTTTACATCAACTGACTTTAGTTTTTTGGGAGCACATACATGAATACCAGCATCATTGCTCGTAATTTTGACACCCATCTCTTCTAGCTTAGAAATTACTGGAGCTAGATGATCAGCTATTGCTCCTTCAACCATTACATCTCCGCCTGTGATCGCGGCTGCAATCATATAAGTACCCGCTTCAATACGATCAGGGATTACCTGATGATGAGCACCTTTTAGAGTCTGCACACCTTCTATGCGAATGATGCCTGTTCCAGCACCACGAACTTTTCCACCCATAGCATTAATGTAATTAGCCAAATCAACAATTTCTGGTTCACGTGCAGCATTCTCAATAACCGTTGTACCATTAGCTAATGATGCTGCCATAATAATATTTTCAGTCGCACCTACGCTTGCTACATCCAAATAAATTTTGGCACCTTGTAGCCCGTTAGGACAAGTTGCCTCAATAGCACCATGTTCCAAATTAATAATAGCCCCCATAGCTTCAAAACCTTTTAAGTGTTGCTCTATTGGTCTTGAACCAATTGCACAACCGCCTGGCAGTGAAATCTTTACTCTGCCGACTCTTGCTAATAATGGACCCATCACTAAAAATGAAGCACGCATCTTACGAATAAGCTCATAAGGCGCTTCTGAGGATGTAATCTTTGGAACAGAAATGCGCATTGTTTCCTGATTATATTGTTTTTTAGCACCTAATGACGCTAACACCTCTTGAATTGTCATAACATCATCAAGAGCCGGCACATCTGTTATTACACTTTCGCCTTCAGTCGCTAACAACGAGGCCGCAAGAATAGGAAGTACCGCGTTCTTTGCACCACTTACGCGCACATTTCCCATTAATCGTTGACCTCCGCGGACGATAATCTTTGCCATCTTGCGTCCCTCCGCGAATCATAATTTTACGATAAAAATTCCATGGAATACCATATTTGATGACAAATATACACCCATCAATCTTAATCTTAACATCATTAGCGACTAATCGACAAGGAGAAAATTTTAATGTGAAGATCTTGTCAAATTTGATCGCAATTTGTATTTGTAGCATAGTACCAAGTATTCCGATAAAAGTGTAAAAATTGGATTATTTCCCGCCTAAAAGATGATAACAAGCGAAAAAACAAGGAGTAGAGTATATATTTTGGTTACCTGAGCAACTACAAAGGAATGATTAGAAATTCCTCATATATTTATACCAAGTGTTTGCATCTTTGCTTGTCGTTATTCTATAAATTGTTGGAGCATTGTGGAGTATCCCCAATATTGAAGAATAAAGCTTCCTAACAAATATCCAATGACAATTGCTATGACAACTTGTAACATCCGTGATTTTATACTTGTATGTTTTTTCAATATTTTATCCCAGCGAACCTCTGACAAAAGAATCCAAACGAAAATTATGCTCAATACAATGAGCGTTATGGAAAATAATCCTTCTACTCCTGTAGTCATACTAAGACCTCTTTCTAGAATTGAAACTACGTTATTATGCAAAACATAAAGCGATTAGAACGATACAGCAACATAATAAAATAATACTATTATTACGAGATATCAAAGTCGTAGTTCCATTAGAATGTAATTTCATTCGAGCGGATGCCTGCTTCGTATCACTTACGATATATAGTGCACATAGCCATTCCAGCCAAACTTTCATCATTAATAGATGAGCCACTATCCATATCGTTAATAAACCATACTCTTCCTGCGCTAGCCAATGATTAATGGCAGTAAATTTCACTTGAAACGCAGAAGTAAAAGGTAATGCCATCCAGCTTACGATAAGCAACAGCATTAATAAAGCAAATCGAGGATTCCGATAATATAAGCCATTCCATGAAGATATGGTATGATCTTTTAACGGCTGGCTGAAACTACGAACCGCGATTATTGTTGCTATTAGTAATACCGTATACACAACCACGTAACGTACAAGATCTAGCCAATATATAGTATTTCCTGTCTTAAATTCCGAAGCGATAATAACAACAAATGCCAGTAATTGAAACAATGACTGCCAATATAAAATAACAGATATTCGATGATGTTTACGACTAGCTATGCCGATTGCAAACATCATAAGTAACGAAAACACAATAACAACATTGAACGTTTCTCCAGCTCTTGTCCATATCGAAGCGATCGATCCTATATCCCATGGAACTTCATCTATTATAGGTTTCCACATGGAATACACGGTATGTAATTCTAATTCAATCATATCAACAATAACAATTGGATAACATCCAAGCAAAATAATAACAGATAACAGAACAATATTGGGGATTGCTTCTGTGAAGCGCATATCTTTCAGTTGCTGATAAGCTTCATCTGTTTTTCCTCTTTGTAACTTGTATAACATTTGAACTGCAAATAACATAATGGATATGACACCAAGTGCTATTAGAACACTAATCCAACGACTAGTAGAAAACGTCAAAATTACGGCATGAACCGTACCAAAGAAGTGTGAAAATCCTGGAATACCTAACCACGCAAACATGGCAACTACTATGCTACCGCCAAGAAAAGGAAGATTTCTCAATGTACCATTTAATACGGGAATGTAATCTGTACCCGTTCGTTCGATTATGGCTGCTATTAAGAAGCACAATAGCGCGCTTATTGCCATGAAGGATAATAAGTGTACTAGTGATATCGTTAAGCCTTGCTCGGATAATGTGAGCATAAGTATTCCTATAAGGGATAATTGCCCCCACGCCCCATAAGCAAGCCAACCTCTAAGATGTTGTTGCTTCCATAACAACATACTTGCAAATAAAAACTGTATAGCTAGTACCCACAGTAGTCCTTCACTAAGTGATGCTAACAAGTCAAGGAAATAAATACTACCGATTCTATAAAGTACGTACCAACCTGAAATCGACAACGTTCCACAATACAGCATTAGCACGATGATATGACTTTTTTGAAATAACTCGATGAACCAGTGATGTACTCCTATCATTGGAATCATACAGATTAGTGCAATAATAAATAATACAAACGCAGCTTGTCTAATCAGCTCTTGCTCTGGCTGCTCATCTAATAATTGCTCCTGAATTATATAACTAGCTTCATTCGTTAATGACAATTGGTATTCCATGTTACTGTCATTATGCTGTAATGTTGTAAGCAGTAAACAGCTAATCATCAATAAGACACAAGCTACTAACTGCCATGTAGCAAATTTCCTTGCAACAATGCTACTTCCCTCTTGCCCCCAAATACCAATAAAAAAGAACATAATCATTGCAAAGATAGCGATGGTACTAATAAGTAGCATCCCATCTCTAGCCATAAAGAGTATATATACAACACTCTCACTAAGCATAATTAGTCCATAAAATAGTTTCTGACGCTTCTTAACGTAGACACCAGCAAGTGCTGTAAGCATAATAATAATTGTAGCCAACAACATCATCCACAACGTTACCGCATCTATCCCTAATGCTAATTGTACAAGTATTGATGTCTGTTTATTCGGTAATATAGAAAGACTATCGAGTGACATCGTAAATAACTCTAATGAATGATTACGTGATATTTCATAAATTAATAATAAAATAATGATGATTGGCAGTGACAATATGGAGATTGCTGTAAGGCGAATAATGCGTAATGAACAACGACGTAGTAACATGAGCACAATAACCCCAATGATCGGGATAACAATTAAACTTAATAGAACCAGTTGAACCAGTGTTATCCCCTCCCAATAAGTGTATATAGTATTGTAATGATACTAACAATAACGATCATCCAAACTGTAGAACGTATCACTGTAGTATGAGCTGACATATGACTTATTCTACGTAAAGGATACAATAACCAAACGGTGCATAATTGGAATATCATATTTTCTAGTGATACAAGCCATTGTGTTACGAATGAACCCAATTGAATGATTTGATCTCTTATATTTTGAGAAATTTTATGAATAGAATCTTCTATAGATAGGAAGCGTTTTTCTACTGATTCACTCATTCGTTCACTATATAACCAACCTAAAGCTACTCCTATACTTATAAAGATCATACTTAAAAGAATAGGTAGCGGTTGTATTTCCATTCCAAGTCGTTGTCCAAATAGCCAATAATGAATAGTTCCATTTTTTAATAACCAGAATAACCCAAAAAACACTAGCATAATGGCTGGAACAACAATAGCTATTACAACATGCCACGATAGGTTTTCTGTCTGCTTACCCTGTTGCTTAGATAGCTGCTTTGCTTGCTTCCAATATCGCACGAAAAACACAGTGGAACTTAATGTAGAACTTAATAATACCAATAAAGATAGAATGAACCAGATCGGATTTTCAGTATATAGCGATGTAACTAACCATTGTTGCAACCAATACCCACTGAGCGGTGGGGCACCCACTAATGTTAAGACAGCAATTATAAACGCGCCAAAAATGATAATGCTATTATGTCGTAACATCGTTGTATATATGATAATAATTGCAAGTAGCCAAATCGTAAGTTGTGCCACCATAAATCCATATGCGTCATGCCCATAAGCAAATAACAATAGTCCAATATTCATTTGAATATAATAAGATCCTTCATTATTGCGATGAACTAATAAACGAACTGTACACCACAGCACGAATAATAAGCCTAACCACGCACATAACGTAACGATAATTGGTGATGATATGACCAGTTCAGAAAAAGATATAAGAGTATATATAGGAACAATAATAAAACCTAATGTCGCAATAAGTAATTGAAGCATAGGTGGTTGGTATCGAACTAATTTCAGCCAGTTCAAAAATGGGAATGCACCTACGAAAAATATAACACTAGCTAGAACGGAAATTGATAACCAGAAATGCATCGCTTCTGTAATATGCTCATCTTGACCATTAAATACATTTTGCAACATTGTAAATTGTAATGATTGATCAGGCATATACCAGTACAATACGACAATAACAACTAATAGTGATGTATGTGCAACAATCTGAGATAATATATAACGCCAGATTAACTTCTTATTACAATCAAAACTAGTATGAGCTAGCATTAGATATACACTTATACTGACAAGTACAGAGCATATATAGAAACTAAATATACTATCAGCCAATAACAATCCACTTAAAGCGAACATCAATAAGCTCATATAAGCATATATGGAAGCTCCAAGCACTTGGTTTTTCTTTTGCAACATAATGATCTGTATAAGGAAGTATATTCCTGATACTAGTGTTAGCAACCATGAAGTAAGGTTCGTAATCTCATAACCTACCGTATAGTAAACTTCACCAATAACCAACCAGTCTAGATGAAAACTATAGTCTAATGTATTTGGCTGTAATCTCTCAATGAGCACCATAATCGACAATCCAAATGCGAGCATAGCAAATAATGCGTTAACAAAGGCTCCACCCTGTTTCAAGCTTTTGCCTATAGTAATAATGGTTATAAAAGAAACAATATATAAAATAGGTAGAAGCCACACCTCTTGCGAAAACATTGCCAACTTGTCTCACCTCAATTGAATAACAGTCACTACATATATTACTATACTTCACTAATAACAAGCTACCTATTACCTTAAATACTCAGGGCATAACAAAAAAACTGATTGTCCATTTCGGAAGTTCCGAACGGACAATCAGCTTTATTATTTAATATGTTTTGTATGCAGACGGTTCATCGCACGTTGCAATGCTAGCTCTGCTCTACGGAAATCAATTTCATCACTTTTCGAAAGAGCAAGGCGCTGTTGTGCACGTTGCTTCGCTGCTTCTGCACGTTCGACATTAATGTCTTCGGCAATTTCAGCACTTTCAGCCAGAATAACTACTTTATCTTTACGCACTTCAACAAAGCCACCATTTACGGCGATTTCATCTATACCACCATCGCGTTTTATGGTAACAGGAGCAATTTTCAATGGTGTAACAAGTGGAATATGGTTAGGCATAATACCTAATTGACCTTCAACACCAGTTACCGTCACTAAACTTGCTTCTTTCGCATAAACTTTACGCTCAGGCGTTACGATTTCAACTAGAAACGTACTCATGTGGATTCCTCCCGCCCTTCGCTATACTAGCGTTTTGGCTTTCTCCACGGCTTCTTCAATTACACCTACATAACGGAATGCTTCCTCAGGTAGGTCATCGTGTCTGCCTTCGAGAATTTCTTTAAAGCTACGAACTGATTCTTTAACTGGAACGTATTTACCAGCAAGACCAGTAAACGGTTCAGCAACGTGGAATGGTTGAGATAGGAACAATTGAATTTTACGCGCACGCGATACAATCAATTTTTGCTCATCAGAAAGCTCATCCATACCAAGGATTGCAATGATATCTTGAAGCTCTTTATAGCTTTGAAGAATTTTCTTCACGCCTTGAGCTACGTTGTAATGTTCTGCACCTAGAACCTCAGGGCTTAGGATACGAGAAGATGAAGCAAGCGGATCTACCGCAGGGAAAATACCCATTTCGGAGATTTTACGCTCAAGGTTAGTTGTCGCATCAAGATGGGCAAATGTCGTTGCAGGAGCCGGATCCGTATAGTCATCGGCTGGAACGTAGATCGCTTGAATTGATGTAACAGAACCTTTGTTAGTAGAAGTAATACGCTCTTGCAATTGACCCATTTCCGTTGCAAGTGTTGGTTGGTAACCAACCGCAGACGGCATACGACCAAGTAGTGCTGATACTTCAGAACCCGCTTGTGTAAAGCGGAAGATATTATCGATGAACAGAAGTACGTCTTTACCTTCATTATCACGGAAATACTCAGCCATTGTAAGACCTGTCAAAGCTACACGAAGACGTGCACCTGGAGGCTCATTCATCTGACCGAATACCATCGCAGTTTTTGCAAGAACGCCGGAATCTTTCATCTCATGGTACAAGTCGTTACCCTCACGAGTACGCTCACCTACACCAGCGAATACAGAAATACCGCCATGTTCTTGTGCGATGTTATTGATAAGCTCTTGGATTGTTACAGTTTTACCTACGCCGGCACCACCGAACAAACCGATTTTACCACCTTTAGAATAAGGGGCAAGCAAATCGATAACTTTAATACCTGTTTCAAGAATTTCTGATTGTGTAGACAACTCATCGAATTTCGGTGCTTGACGGTGAATTGGAAGATTCACTTTAGATACAACATCGCCAGCTTCGTCAATTGGTTGACCTAGTACGTTAAATACACGTCCTAGAGTAGCAGTACCTACAGGTACTGTAATAGCTGCTCCAGTGTCAACAGCCTCCATACCACGAACTAGACCGTCAGTAGTACTCATCGCTACTGCACGAACTAGATTATCGCCTAGGTGAACGGCAACTTCAAGTGTAAGATTAATACCTACACTACCAGCCTCTGCCTTATGATTGATTGTTACAGCATTCATAATTTGTGGCAGATGACCGCGTTCAAACTCTAAATCGACGACCGGACCCATGACGGATACAACGCGTCCCTTTTTCATTGCTTTCCCTCCTGGTTCCTCATATATGAACTTAAGATTGTGCGTTAGCTCCTGCAACAATTTCAGTTATTTCTTGCGTGATTGCCGCTTGACGTGCACGGTTATACGTTAATGTCAATTGGTTAATCATCTTCGTAGCATTTTTCGTTGCACTACCCATTGCCGTCATACGAGCACCAAATTCACTAGCTTTACCATCTAGTACAGCACTGTATATAAGTGTTTCTGCATATTTCGGAAGAAGAATTTCAAGAACTCCTTCAGCAGAAGGCTCATATTCGTACGAAGAAACCGCTGCTTTACTGTCTGTAACATTTTCCAATGGTAAAAGACGAGTTTCTGTTGGGATTTGAGTTAATGCATTAACGAATTCATTGTAACAAATATAAAGTTCGTCATAAGCACCTTCTGAGAACTTATTAACTGCTGTAGCCGCTATAGATTTCACATCGCCAAATGCAGGAGAATCAGATAATCCGATTACTTCTTCAAGTATTGGCATTTGTCTACGACGGAAGTAGTCGCGTCCTTTTCGTCCAATGACGAAAATAACATACTCTTCAGAAGACTTATGCTTTTCTTTAATTGTTTGCGTTACTTTACGTAAGAGGTTGGCATTGTAACCACCAGCCAAACCACGGTCGGAAGTAATAACAAGATATCCCGTCTTTTTGATTGGACGTGACTCTAACATCGGGTGACGAACACCTTTCGTGCCAGAAGCGATATTATTAACTACTTCTAACAACTTGTCAGCATATGGTCTAGCAGCTACTGCAGCCTCTTGCGCTCTTCTAAGCTTAGATGCAGCAACCATTTCCATAGCTTTCGTAATTTGTCTTGTACTTTGCTTACCTTTAATCTCACGTTTTATCTCACGCATGCCTTTTGCCATTTCATTTCACCCGCCTTCTTGTGCTCGGTGCTTTAGCCAAGCTTGGTAAGGGGTCTACACCTAGCAAGCCAAGTGTAGACAGCTATAATTATTACGCAGATATAGCATATATTTCGAACTTAAGCCGTTAGAGCAATTACGCTGAAGCGGCAAAGCCTTTTTTGAACGTATTAATAGCATCAACAAGAGCTTTCTCGTTATCAGCAACAAGATCTTTCGTGTCACGGATAGAAGCAAGCACTTCTGGGCGACTGCTATCAAGGAATGCGTGGAATTCATGTTCAAAGCGAAGAATATCTTCAATTGCGATGTCATCAAGATGACCTTTTACCGCAGAGTAGATAGATACAACTTGCTTCTCAACTGGCATCGGTTGGTTAACACCTTGCTTAAGAATTTCCATCGTACGAGCACCACGGTTTAGACGGGATACTGTAGATTTATCAAGGTCAGAACCGAATTGAGAGAACGCTTGAAGCTCACGATAAGCTGCAAGATCAAGACGAAGTGTACCAGCAACTTTCTTCATTGCTTTAATTTGTGCAGCACCACCAACACGGGATACAGAAATACCTACGTTAACCGCAGGACGTTGACCAGAGTAGAACAAGTCAGACTCTAGGAAGATCTGTCCGTCTGTGATGGAGATTACGTTAGTTGGAATATAAGCTGATACGTCAGAAGCTTGAGTTTCGATAAATGGAAGAGCTGTTAGAGAACCGCCACCCAATTTATCACTTAGCTTAGCTGCACGCTCTAGCAAACGAGAGTGAATGTAGAATACATCCCCTGGATATGCTTCACGACCCGGTGGACGACGAAGTAATAGGGAAAGCTCACGGTACGCTGCAGCTTGCTTGGACAAGTCATCATAGATAACTAGTACATGCTCGCCTTTGTACATGAAGTACTCACCCATTGAACAACCTGCATAAGGAGCTAGGTATAGCAATGGAGATGGCTCAGAAGCACCAGCAGTTACAACGATTGTGTAATCAAGTGCACCGTTGCGGCGAAGTGTTTCTACAACGTTAGCAACAGTAGATTGTTTTTGACCTACAGCTACATAGATACATTTTACGCCAGTACCTTTTTGGTTGATGATTGTATCAATAGCAATTGCTGTTTTACCTGTTTGACGGTCACCGATAATCAACTCACGTTGACCACGACCGATTGGTACCATAGAGTCAATTGCTTTAAGACCTGTTTGCATAGGCTCATGTACAGATTTACGATCGATAACACCAGGTGCTGGTGATTCAATCGGACGGAATTGAGTTGTATTGATTGGACCTTTACCATCAACTGGTTGTCCAAGCGGATTTACAACACGTCCAAGTAGCTCTTCGCCAACTGGAACTTCCATAATACGACCAGTACGTTTTACTTGGTCTCCTTCACGAATATCCGTGTAAGGTCCTAGAATAACGACACCGACATTGCTCTCTTCAAGGTTAAGAGCCATACCAACGACACCGTTAGCGAATTCAAGAAGTTCCCCTTGCATCGCATTTTCAAGACCATGCACACGAGCGATACCGTCACCGACATTGATAACAGTGCCGACGTCCACGACTTGAATTTCTGATTTATACTTTTCAATTTGCTGTTTAATTAGCGTACTAATTTCATCAGGTCTGATACTCAATTCGTTCACCCCTATCTACAGTGCTATAGAATTTAATGATTTTTGCAAACGTTCCAACTTACCCGCTAGACTTCCATCGTATAGACGATCGCCAATACGAACTTGAATGCCACCAAGTAGTGCTGGGTTCACACTTTGCTCAGCAATAATTGTTTTGCCTGTTACTTGTGTGAATTGAGTAGCTACATTTGAAAGTTCCTCAGCAGATAGCTCTTTAGCTGTATATACTACAGCGTGAGCTTGACCCGTTGCATTACCTGCAATTTTCACATAAGATTCGAACAGATTTACAATAAGAGACTGACGTCCACGCTCAAGCAATAGACGTAAAGTATGGTAGACAAGCTCAGACACATCTGTACCGAAAGAGTCTTTCAATAACTGAACTTTGTTTTCGGAAGATACATTTGGCAAATCCAAAAATTTATTTAATTCATCGTTATGACTAAGTACATCAACGATTAATTTTAATTCTGTTTCAACTTGAGAAACGACCTTGCTTGCGGATGCAAGTTCGAACAACGCTTGTGCGTAGCGCTTCGCTACCACTAGATCGCGGCTCATTTATGTCCAACCTCTTTAAGGTACTTATCAACAAGAGCCTCTTGAGACTTCTCGTCAACTTGTTTCTCGATGATTTTAGATGCGATTTGCACAGAAATGCCGCCCACTTCTGCACGAAGTGCGGAGATCGCTTTGTTTTTCTCACTCTCGATATCTTTGAGTGCTTCAACTTTCAAGCGAGCTGATTCATTTTTAGCAGATTCAACAATTTCATCAGCTTGCATAGAGCTTGTTGCTCTCGCTTGCTCAATAATTGCGTACGCTTCCTTACGTGCTTCTTCAAGTGCTGCTTTTTGCTTCGCCATTGAAGCCTCAGCTTCTTGACGAGTAGATGCTGCAGTATTCATTTGCTCTTGAATCAACTGTCTACGTTTCTCCATAACTGCGAACAAAGGTCCAAAAGCGTATTTATTCAATAGTAGAAGTAAAGCGATAAACGCTAGAATTGTAAATACAGTGGATGTAGGATAAAAAGCCATAGCTGCACTCCTTTCTTCGGTATATTAGCCTTGAATCATAACAAAGGCGAAGAGGGCTAGGCCTTCCCCGCCATTAGTCATTATTACTTATCGCTGAAGAATGCCAAGAAACCGATAACTACACCAACGATAGGTACTACTTCGACGATACCAGCTCCGATGAACATTGTTGTTTGAAGAGCTGCTTTTTGTTCTGGTTGACGAGCGATACCCTCAACTGTTTTTGAAACGATCATACCGTTACCAATACCTGCGCCAATCGCGCCCAAACCTACTGCAATAGCTGCTGCTAATACTGACATTAAAATATCCTCCTCGAATGTATCATTCTTATTTTTTTTGTATTTCTTAAGAAAAGCATTTATAACAAACTTTGATTACGGCCAATTAGCACGTTCAAAGCAAGTTGCAATAATTAATGTGCATGTTCTTCTTCATCATGAACCGCTGCTTGCGAGATATACACCATCGTTAACACTGTGAATAAGAACGCTTGAATTGCACCTACGAAAATACTAAATCCTTGCCAGATCGCCATAAATGGTAACCCGTAAACACCTAGCATCAAAATCGTAGAAATTAGAATTTCACCCGCTAAAATATTCGCATATAGACGAAGCGCCAATGTAACTGGTTTTGCAATCGTCTCGATTAGATTAATTGGGAAGAAAATCGGGTATGGCTTAAAGTAATGTTGGAAGTAATGCTTCGCGTTCCATTTCACCCCTAGGAAGTGAATAATGAAGAACATAACGATCGCAAGACCAGACGTTACAGAAAGATCTGCTGTTGGTGATTTCCACCAAGCAAGATGAGCTTCACCATGATGTTTGGTAAGATAATCAGCAGTAATTCCTAAAATAGGTTGGTCAGTTGTTGTTACGATTTGGAATGGTAAACCAAGAATATTGGCTACGAAAATAAATAATATAATCGTCATTCCTAAAGATACGAACTTTTTCGCCTTTTCAAGCGGCATCGTACTAGCAATCGTACTATGTACGAAATCGACAATCCATTCCAAGAAATTTTGCATTTTTCCAGGATTCTCAACTGACAAGTTACGAACGGCAAGACGTGCTAGAATTAGTATAACGATCATAGTAACGACGATAGCAATGATAGCTGAAAGGTCAAATTTCATACCCATCAGTTCCACTATTGGAAAAATATGCATATAATAATATCACCCCTTTCCGCTATTATTTGTTTTCAAATTATGAATTAAAGCTACTACCAGAATTACAAAGGGAGACACCATACTGCCTGCTAATGCTGCTGGCATATTAAGCGTGTCGGGAAATTTCATAGCAATCATAGCAACAAGTAATACCATTGCAATACGATTACCAAATCCAAGTCCTCTTCTCTTCGTATTCGCTCCTTCTTGAATCGTATACTCTGCTATCATAGCCACTCTACGCCTCAATAAAAACGCATTCATAGTGCTTGCTACTAATCCCACAGCCAAACCCAACATAACCGATTTCCATGTAGGAACGACTGCCCACAATATTAAACATACTGCGGTGAAATAGAGCATCCAGCGCGTAGCTGATTTCATCAAGTTATCCATCTTGGCCCTCCAACATCTTCATAACGATAAGGATAGCTGAACCAATCCCGATAGCAAGTCCAGTCAGAACACCACCGACAACCCAACCATTACTCTTTGTCAATTCACTGAGATATGAGCCGATCCAATAACCAATGACAATAAAAGCACCGATATTAATGCCTATTGCTCCCATCAAACCTACAGCATACAGCGGCTGATCTAATTTTCGCTTTGTCATAGGACACTCCTATCAATCCTTATATATTTTATCGAAGCAAGAGAAGGTTTGTCAATTAATATTCCGTGAACGATAAGGCTGATTATGGAGAGCAATCCCTTGTCAGACAAGGGATGTTCTCAATTACAAACCGTACAGTACTACTGTATACTGTATATTCAGACTTTCGTCATATCTTTTAGGCAAACTATGAACGTTGTGTGAACGAATCTGGGCGCTCAGATATTTTGCCAAAATGATGTAAAATTGCATCAACAATACGCTCAGAAGCGCGTCCATCACCATATGGATTCGCGGCTTGGCTCATACGCATATATAATGCAGAGTCGCTTAACAAAGCTTTTGCACGTTCATAAACTTGTTCCTCATCTGTGCCTACAAGTTCTAATGTTCCTGCTTCAATACCTTCTGGACGCTCTGTTGTGTCACGAAGGACAAGTGTTGGAACACCGAATGATGGCGCTTCCTCTTGTAATCCGCCAGAATCCGTCATGATCATATAAGTATGTGGATAGAAGTTATGGAATTCAAATACATCTAACGGATCAATCAACTGAATACGTGGATGATTGCCCAAAATTTCTTGAGCTGGTTCACGTACAGCTGGATTGGGATGCACGGCATATACGAATACAACATCTTCGAACTCATCTGCAATACGTTTTACGGCATTAAAAATATGACGATGAGGCTCGCCCAGTGATTCCCGACGATGTGCCGTCATAAGAATCATACGTTTGCCTTTCGCCCATTCGATGACAGGATGTGTAAAGGATTCATCAACTGTATATTGGAATACATCTGTAGCAGTATTGCCTGTAACGTAAATCGTTTCTTCGTTCTTATTCTCTTTACGAAGATTATTCGCAGACCAATCTGTTGGTGCAAAATGAACATCAGATAATACACCAGCAAGCTGACGGTTCATCTCTTCAGGATACGGAGACATTTTGTTCCACGTACGAAGTCCAGCTTCCACATGACCGACTTTAATTTTCTTCAAGAATGATGCGTAACTAGCTAAAAATGTTGTTTGAGTATCTCCATGTACTAATACGATATCAGGCTTCGCCTCTTCAAGTACAGGATCAAGACCTTCAAGTACACGAACTGTCGTCTCAGTTAGCGTCTGTCTATCTTTCATAACATTCAAGTCATAGTTCGGTTTAATCTCGAAAAAGTCGAGAACTTGATCTAGAATTTGACGATGCTGTGCTGTCACACATACGATTGACTCAATTTGATCTTCGCGTTTTTGTAGCTCTAATACTAATGGAGCCATCTTTACAGCCTCTGGTCTAGTCCCGAAAATTGTCATTACTTTTAACTTAGACAAACTTCTCCACTCCAATTCTACTTTTCAATCAATTTCTGCTTAATTCTAATTTGAGGTATTTCTTTCAATAAACGGTCAAATTGTTCGCTTGTCACCCATCTAAGTTCATTTCATATTTGCAGTCGATTATACTGCAACGCAAAACATCATGATCACAAGCGGACAATTTGAGTTATCTCTCAGTTTGTACCAAAAATGCGGTCACCAGCGTCACCTAGACCTGGAACGATATAACCTTTTTCATTCAAACCTTGATCTAATGCAGCAACATAGATATCCACATCTGGATGAGCTTCTTGTACTGCTTTCACCCCTTCTGGAGCGGCAATAATGCACATTAACTTCATATCCTCACAACCACGTTGTTTCAAGGAGTTAATTGCAGCAATAGCGGAACCGCCGGTAGCAAGCATGGGATCGATGACAATAAGCATTCTATCTTGTGCATCAGTTGGCAAGTTAATATAGTACTCTTTTGGTTGTAATGTTTCATGATCTCGAGCAAGCCCAATATGACCTACTTTTGCTGAAGGTATTAATTTCAAAATACCATCAACCATACCTAGTCCAGCGCGTAAAATCGGAACTAAACCAAGCATACGTCCTGAAACAATTTTAGAATCTGTGATCGCAACTGGCGTTTCAACCTTGATCGTCTGAAGTGGAATTTCTCTTGTAATTTCATATGCCATGAAAGTAGCTACTTCATCAATAAGTTCACGAAAATCTTTCGTATTCGTTTCCTTGTCTCGAATAAAAGTAAGCTTATGCTGGATCATCGGATGATCACAAATAAATAAATTGCTCATGGAACCTCCTAGAATGGTGTATATATTTTATTCCTAACCTTATTAATATTGCTCATAATCCAACTTATTATAGCACTGAAGACTGCTTGTTGCACCAAAATTCGTTATCATACATCTAGAACATGGTTCACGCAATCTACAGCAATTAACTGTCGACTTTACACTAGCTCTTCAGCAGCTCAACTGGTTCTTTATCTATTGCGCTTTCTACTATAATTCTTTGTATTGGATAAGCCAGTTGAATGCCTTCTTTTTGTAAAATCTGAATTAAAGCAATCATCGTTTCCTGACGTACGAGCAAATGTTCTTTCCATATCGTCGTCCTCGAAAAATAATAAAGAAATATGCCTAAACTTCCTTCTTCAATTTCATTAAAACGAACCATTACCATACGATCATCAATCGCTTCATGCTTATCCAAGTATGCTTCCATCTTCTTCATTGCTTGTTGCAAGCGATCTAGATCAGAATCTAATCTTACATGTACATGGTACGTAATTCTTCTACGTCCCATCTTGGACCAATTCGTAATCGGCTGATCAACAAGCTTCTGATTAGGAACCGTTACAAGCGCATCTGCAAATGTACGAATACGTGAACTTCGGAAAGTGATATCTTCAACAAAACCCTCTACATCAGGAGTAAGAATCCAATCTTCTTTACCAAATGGTTTCTCTGAAATAATAATGATTCCTGCGAGAATATTACTTACTGTGTCTTTTGCAGCTAATGCAATGGCCACACTTCCAAGTCCCAGACCCGCAACTACCCCATTAATACTATATCCCCATTCTGCAATAATAAGAGTAATCATTAAAATTAAGACAAGTAAACGAACAATTCGAGATAATAACGGCAAGATCATACTATTTTTCTCAATGCCAGCGGAAATGGCTATCTCTTCAATCACTTCTGATGATGAAGCCGACATTCGATAAATTCCAATACCGATAATAATTACAACAATACTACGAAACATTCTATCTAGTACTACGTTGTACTTCCAATTTGGGTCCACATAATTATTAATTGCGAAATAAATAGCACCCCATAAAATTAAAGCTCCTATTAACGGCTCCAAAGCATACAGCAACTTTGGCAGTAATTGATCTTTCTTCATTCGTTTCAATGTAATACGAAAAATATATTTGATTACGTAACGTTTGAAGAGCCAAGCAACGATAACTACTACAATAGAAACTATGATTTCACCAACTATAAACTCTTGTTTAAGCCAATCATACCACGTCAAATGATGCCACACCTCCGTCAGTACTGTGGTACTTATTCATGATGGAATTAAGTCTATATCATGATATTAATCTATCTCTGTAGCATCTCCAAACCCAGATTACAAAAATCGACCAGTGGAACAGATCCACTGGTCGATTTAAATTTCTCATTATACGTTTTGATTAAGCATAATGACAAGCTGCGAAGTGATTCTTCTTAACATCTAACAGTTTAGGAGCATCTACCTTACATTTATCTGTAGCGATCGGACATCTTGTATGGAAAGGACATCCTGACGGAAGATGGATTGGACTTGGTAAATCACCAGTTAATACGATACGTTCTCTTGTTGCCTCAACTTCAGGATCAGGTATCGGAATAGCAGACATTAAAGCTCTTGTATATGGATGCCTAGGATCAGCATACAAATCTTCACTACTTGCCAGCTCTACAATTTTACCAAGATACATAACCGCAACACGATCACTTATATGTTTAACCATAGATAAATCATGCGCGATGAACAAATATGTTAACCCCATGTCACGTTGCAGTTCTTGCAAGAGATTCACCACTTGTGCTTGAATCGATACATCTAGTGCGGATATCGGTTCATCGGCAATAATGAATTTTGGATCTACTGCAAGTGCACGTGCAATCCCGATACGTTGACGTTGTCCACCAGAAAATTCATGAGGATATCGTGATGCATGAGCAGAGTTTAGATTAACAAGTTCCAGTAGTTGTTCTACTTTCTTTTTACGCTCAGCACGACTACTTGTTAAGTTGTGAACATCTAATGCTTCTCCGATTATATCCATAACCGTCATACGCGGATTAAGCGATGCATATGGATCTTGGAATATCATCTGCATATTACGACGAAGGGCCTTCATCTCATTGCCTTTTAACCCATAAATATTTTTCCCCTGAAACAATACTTCTCCTTCAGTAGGTTCATATAAACGCATCATTGTACGGCCGGCAGTAGACTTTCCACATCCAGACTCACCAACAACACCTACTGTTTCACCTTGCTGTATGGAAAATGTTATATCGTTAACAGCTTTTAGAATATTATTATTTCCAAGGTTGAAAAATTTACTCAGATGATTAACTTCTATCAATGGTTTACTCATTCTGAACCCCCTCTTTCGCATAAGGGTGTAGTAACCAACAAGCAGAACGATGAGCTTCATTATCTTCTGCCGATACAAGATCTGGATCATTATTAACGCATACTCTCATCGCTTCAGGACAACGCGCACTAAAACTACAACCTTTAGGTGGTGAGAATAGATCTGGTGGAGTACCATGAATCGGAATCAATGGTTCATCTTTTTTCTGATCAAGACGTGGTACAGAGCGAAGCAAACCTCTTGTATAAGGATGTTGTGGATTATTAAAAATCTCATACTTCGTTCCTGTTTCTACCACTTTACCTGCGTACATAACAATTACTCTATCACAGACATCGGCTACGACACCAAGATCATGTGTAATTAGAACGATGGACGTACCCATCTTTTTCTGCAAATCTTTCATCACTTGCATAATTTGCGCTTGGATCGTTACATCTAGCGCAGTTGTAGGCTCATCAGCAATTAACAGTGAAGGATTACAAGCTAGTGCAATGGCAATCATCGCACGTTGACGCATACCACCAGAAAATTGATGAGGATACTGTTTAATACGATCTGCTGGATTCGGAATACCTACAAGTGTAAGCATTTCAATTGCACGATCACGAGCCTGAGCTTTACTTAGTTTCTCATGCTTCAACAAACCTTCAACGATTTGAGTGCCTATTGTTAAGGTAGGATTCAAAGAAGTCATTGGATCTTGAAAGATCATCCCGATATCTTTACCACGAATCGCTTCCATTTCTTTTTCACTTTTTTTCAGTAAATCATTACCTTCGAACATAATAGAACCGCTTATGACAGCAGGGGGGCTAGGAACAAGGCGCATCAGAGATTGGGCAGTTACACTTTTACCGCAACCAGATTCACCAACAATCGCTACTGCTTCACCTTTATTGATGTGAAAGTTCACTCCACGAACAGCTTGAACGACACCACCACGGACATTAAAGTGAACTTTAAGATCCTGTACCTCAATTAGCTTTTCCATTATTCCACCTCCTAAAACTTTTTATAAACTTCTCGATCTACTTCTCATATTAAAAAGTTGCTTCGGAAGCATATCAAAACTTTTCATATTACTTCTCGACATACTTCTCGTGATTGAAAAGTTACTTCGGAAGCATAGTCTAAAACTTTTTATATTACACCTCGATGTACTTCTGAACGTAGTTGATAATCGTGAGCATCCTTTATTTTTTCATTTTCGGATCTAGTGCATCACGTAGTCCATCACCAAATATATTAAAGCAAAGCATCGTTAAACTAATTAGCACTGCAGGGAAAATCATACGCCAAGGATAGACTGTCATAGCTTTCAATGCATCATTAATTAATGTACCAAGCGACGCTGCTGGTGATTGAACACCCAGGCCAAGGAAGCTTAGAAATGCTTCTGCGAAAATAGCAGATGGTACCGTCATTGTAATCGTAACGATAATTGGACCCATTGCATTTGGAATAAGATGTTTTCTCATAATATGACTTGTACTTGCACCTAACGTACGTGCAGCAAGCACATATTCTTGACTTTTCAGTTGCATAACTTGTCCACGAACAATCCAAGCCATATTAATCCACCCAGTAATACTAAGTGCCAATACGATCGTAAACATACTTGGTTCGAAAATAACAATAAGTAGTATGACAACTAGCATACTTGGAATGGAGTATAATATTTCACAAATACGATTCAATATCTCATCCACTCTACCGCCGTAATACCCCATAATACCACCAATAATAACTCCGAGAATGAGATCGACTATTGCAGCATATAAACCGACCTGCAAAGATATTCCTGCACCCATCCAAGTACGTTCAAACATATCTCGTCCAAGGGCATCTGTGCCGAACCAATGCTCAGAACTCGGCGCTTGATTCGTTATAGACAAATCATTCGTTTTATAATCATATGGCGTCATCAATTGGCCCACAAAAGCAAACAAAACAATGACTAGTAATATGACTAAACTTATCATGGCAAGCTTGTTTTCTTTGAGACGAATCCAAGCATCTTTCCATGCAGATATACTTTCACGCACAACTAGATCAGAAGACACTTCATTTTTCTCTAGTTTTGCAAAATCTTTCTTAGTTAACGTTTGATCTGACATTACGATCCTCCTTTGCCTCTTGCTAACTTAATTCGCGGATCAACAAAGCCATAGGCGATATCTGTAATTAAGCGCGCAAGCATCAGAATAACTGCATAAAAAATCGTAAGTCCCATAATTAACGTGTAATCACGATTTGTAATACTATTGACGAAGTCTTTACCTAGACCGCCAATCCCAAAAATCTGCTCTACAATAACAGAACCAGTAATAATGTTCGCAGTCATCGGACCGACGTAAGTAACAACTGGCAAAATTGCATTTCTTAAAGCGTGACGTACCAGAATAACTTTTCCTGATAAACCTTTGGATTTTGCAGTTTTAATATAATCTGCAGAAAGAACCTCGAGCATGCTAGAACGAGTAAGTCTCGCAATGAATGCTGTCGGAAGGAACGATAAAGCGATAACAGGTAACACGTAGTCCATAGGACTGTTTAGACCCGTTACATTAAACCATTGTAATTCAACACCGAATATAAACTGTAATCCGGCAGCTACAACAAAGTTAGGTATAGATACACCTAGTACAGCGATAAAGATGGTGAAACCATCAAGAAATTTACGATGATTTAAAGCAGCGATAAGACCAAGAAGCAATCCAGCTGCAACAGATAAAAGTATTGCCCATAAGCCTAGCTGCATAGAATAACCAAAACCATTTACAATAACAGATTCTACTGTCGTATATTGCTGTTTCATTGATGTTCCAAGATCAAGATGCAGCAGGTTGTTCATATAGTTTAGGTATTGCTCCCATATCGGTTTATCAAATCCGTACTTCTCCATCAACTTTTGTTGAATAGCTGCAGGGATATTTTTCTCTGACTGAAACGGATTACCCGGTATCGCCTTCATTAAGAAGAACGTCGCCGAAGCTAATACGAATATCGACAGGAGCATGTACATTATCTTCTGTATAATATAGCGGACCAACTTATGTCACACCTCCAATGATGTCATGTTACAAGAGAAGGATATATGCTGAAAAAGAAGCATATATCCTTCTGACTTGTATTATTAATGCAAGTTCAAAAGCAGGTTTTCAGAACCACCTCTGATACCTATTCTTGTTCTTGTTCGTAGTACCCACGCGTATAGTTAACATCGCCTTTAAAGTCAACATACACACCTTTTACATCAGGTCTCATCATATGCACAGAGCTATAATAGTAAATTGGCATAATTGAATGTGAATCAATTAACATTTTTTCTGCTTTTGCAATTAATTCCATACGAGCTTTTGTATCAGTTGTTGCATTAATTTCAGCAATTAAAGCATCGTATTCTGGGTTAGCGTAACCTGTGTTGTTATTACCGCTAGCAGAAGTGAATAGACCTACGAATGAAATTGGATCATTGTAGTCTGCTCCCCAACCAGAACGCTCGATTTGGAAGTTCATTGCTACACGATTATCTAAGTAAACGCCCCACTCTTCGTTACCGATTTGAGCATCAATACCTAGATTTGAACGCCACATATCAACAACTGCTTCAGCTACTTTTTGATGAGTAGCATCAGTGTTAAATTTCAGTGTGAACGCCGGAAGTTCTGTCCAACCTTCTTCTGCAAGACCTTCAGCAAGCAAAGCTTTTGCTTCCTCAACATTTTCTTGGAAGTAATCGTCTTTAAACTCACTGCGGAACTCGCCTTCAACACCTTTAATACCTGGAGGCACTAGTCCGAATGCAGGAATTTGACCACCAAGTGATACTTTTTCAGTCAAGTCGGTACGACTGATCGCCATAGACAATGCTTGACGAATTTTCGCATTATTGAAAGGTTCTGCCGTTGTATTCATGATGTAGTAATACAAACTTGCAGTTCCTTTAATATTAAAGTCATCTGGATATTCTTTCTTCAGTGTTGCATATTGTTCTGTTGGAAGTGAACCCGTTGGGTGACCAGCATAATCTAATTTACCTGTTTTATACATGTTAAGCTCTGAACTTGGATCATTAACGATAGTCATTGATACTTTTGCGAATTTAATATCATTACGAGCATGATAATTTTCGTTTGGCTCAAGAACAATCGATGTATTACGCTTCCATTCCGTCATTGTGAATGGACCGTTAGTAATCATTGTGTCAGCCGCTGCAGCAAAAGCTTCATTCTCAGTTACAGAAGAGTGAACTGGGAAGTAGATAGCAGTAGATAGCAATGATTCAAAATATGGAATCGGGTTAGTTAGAGTTACAACAAGCGTATGCTCGTCTGTAGCTTTAACAGCAACATCATCAGCGGAACCTTTACCAGTGTTGTAAGCTTCAGCACCTTCAATATAGTACATTTGGTACGCATATTGAGAAGGCTCAGGAACTAACTCAGGATTAAGCGCACGTTTCCAAGAGAACTCGAAATCGTTAGCAGTTACAGCATCGCCATTTTTCCATTTAGCGTCTTGACGAATTGTAAACGTATATGTTTTACCATCTGGCGAGATATCCCATTTTTCAGCAACGCCTGGTTGAACATCACCATTCTCGTCAACAATTGTTAGACCTTCATAGATTGCATTAATTACCGTGAAAGATACTTGATCTGTCGCTTGCGCTGGATCTAATGTCGGAGGCTCAGTAGCTAAATTCATGCGGAATTCATTGTTACTTGCTCCACTTTCATTCTTGGAACCACTCGCACAGCCAGTTGTAATAATGGCTAATACTAGTACCAAAGAAAGGATAGAAATTAGATTCTTTCTGTTCATGTTCTTACTCCCCTTTTATCTAGATGTGGTAAAGCCTTGTTGTTGGAATCGAAATAATCACGACAAAAATATTAGAGAAGTGAATTCTTATACAACAAAACTAATATTTATACTTATTTGCGATTACACAATTCTTTCATGAAAACATGGGGTTCACTATACTACTTGAGTGTAAAATGTGTCAATACGACAAAAAATGACAAAGCCATAATTTGCATATAACTTATAGCTTGAACCCTTTATATCACTGATATGTTAACGTACTAAATAAAATAGTGAACATATTGTGATCACATTTTATCCCAGTTAAAAGTTGTTTCAACTAGTAATATATTGAATATAATTTCATACTCCACATACATTTTACATCCTTACTATTTGCATAATTAATCCCTCCTATTCGTAAAATTTGAAACATATTATTTGGCTTTAAAATACAAAAAACTGCCCTATCAGAAGTAATTTTCTGACAGAGCAGTAAATATATCGTTCTATTCGAGCCTATTCAAAAATTTAGATTATTGAATAACCTCTATTAGTAAGTTAGACCAGGGTAAATAGGGAATTTAGCTGTAAGATTACGAACTTGTGCGCGAGCATCTTCTTTAACAGCTTCATCTTCAGGATTTTTCAATACCATTGTAACAACATCAGCAATAACTTCCATCGCTTCAGTATCCATTCCACGTGCAGTTACAGCTGGTGTTCCAAGACGGATACCACTTGTTACAAACGGGCTAGTTGGGTCAAATGGAATTGCATTTTTGTTCACTGTAATGCCGACTTCATCAAGAACATGCTCAGCAACTTTACCAGTAATATTAAGGTTACGTGTATCGATCAACATAAGGTGATTATCTGTACCGCCAGAAACTAGATTAATACCATTAGCAGTAAGTCTTTCTGCAAGAACTTTTGCATTGTTAACAACATTGTTTCCATATTGTTTAAATTCGTCTTGTAATGCTTCACCAAATGCAACTGCTTTAGCAGCAATAATGTGCATTAAAGGGCCACCTTGAGAACCAGGGAATACAGCTTTGTCGATAGCAGCTGCCCAAGGTTTGCGACAAAGAATCATACCGCCACGAGGTCCACGAAGTGTTTTGTGAGTTGTAGTAGTAACAAAGTGTGCATGTGGCACTGGATTTGGGTGCAAACCAGCAGCTACAAGACCAGCGATATGTGCCATATCAACCATGAACAAAGCGCCTACTTCATTAGCAATTTGTCCAAGTTTTTCAAAATCAATAATACGAGGGTAAGCACTTGCACCCGCTACGATCATACGAGGACGGTGTTTGAAAGCAAGCTTACGAACTTCTTCGTAATCGATTGTGAAAGAATCTTCTTGTACGCCATATGCAACAAAGTTATATAGAAGACCGGAAGCATTTACTGGGCTACCGTGAGTTAAGTGGCCACCGTGAGCAAGATTCATACCAAGTACAGTATCACCAGGTTGCAATGCTGCAAGATATACTGCCATGTTAGCTTGAGCACCTGAGTGAGGTTGAACGTTAGCATGCTCAGCACCGAATAATTCTTTCGCACGATCACGAGCGATATCTTCAACGATATCAACATGCTCACAACCACCATAGTAACGTTTGCTAGGATAACCTTCAGCATATTTGTTCGTTAATACAGAACCCATAGCTTCAAGTACCGCAGGGCTTACGATGTTTTCAGATGCAATTAGTTCAATGTTATCGCGTTGACGTTGAAGCTCAAGACCAAGAGCTTCCAATACTTGTGGATCTTGCTGACGTAAATGTTCCATTATTATTCCTCCTAAGATTTAATTTATATATACTTTCAATGAAAGTGTAAAAAATTTATTTTTGCGTACCAATGCAAAGCAGCCAACGATGGAAAGCTAGATTCACAAAGTGAAGCATACGCTTGGAAGCAACACTAAAGCTTCTATGCATAGCCGTCACACCCTCGCTAGAAAGCCATATTCGCAAGCGAATAGGACGCTTGGAAGCAATGAAGTAACCATCGAAAGGTGTAAACGCTCTGCTTCGACAGCATTGTTCGCTTGTCAGTAACAAGAAGATGACATGAAGCTAGTGACGCGAAGCGCGGAGCGTACGTTATTGGTACGCGAGCACTGGAGCAAACGATGAATGGCATATTCGACGTCGACTACGCTACATTAGCATAATCATCGTAATCACAAGCGAACTTTCTAGTAGGTAGCTCTTTGGCCACCTATCAACTTCGGCCTACTATACGCCATCGTTAGATGAGCTGATCCGATTGAACGTAATGAACCACGTAGGGGAACAGCAACTTGCTTCAAGTGCATCCCGATAAACGTATCCCCGATATCAATACCAGCATCTGCTGCAATTGTCTCAACTAGACATGGTTGCTTCATCTGAGTATAAGCATACGCAGCCATCGATCCCCCAGCATTTGGTACTGGAATGGCGTGAACGATGTCTTTATGAAGCATATCTGCGACATCTTGTTCAATAACAATCGCACGATTGAGATGTTCGCAACATTGAAACACCGGGATAAAGGAGTATTGCTGACGTGCAGCCTCAATTCCACGATAAATCGCACTTGCGATATCTACTGCGCCTGCTGAGCCAATATGCTCACCCATCACTTCACTAGTACTCGTCCCGAATACTAATAGTTTAGGTTTCGTCCATTGGCATGTCTCCATCAGTTCACGAATTGTCGTTTCAACTTGTGTTGCAATATCATCAAGTGAATGAGTCATACTACACTACTCCCCAGTAATGAATCGTTTTTCGATATCTGCTACTTTTTTCAGGCGACCAACATGACGCTCGCCGTTAGAGAATGGTGTTTCAATCCAAATTTTAACGATATCTAATGCTAGCCCAGGACCAGTCACTCGTTCACCAAGAGCAAGTACATTCGTGTCATTATGATCACGAGTCGCATGTGCAGAGAATGTATCTCCAACTAATGCGCAACGAATACCTGCATGTTTATTAGCTGCGATAGACATACCAATACCTGTTCCACAAATTAAAATTCCACGATCCGCTTTACCTTCTGCAACTTGGTCACATACTGGCAATGCATAATCAGGATAATCTACAGATCCATTACAATCACAACCAAAATCTTCTACTTCATGACCTAAAGATTTCAAAAACGGTACAATTTCATCTTTCAGACGGTATCCACCGTGGTCAGCACCAATTGCAATTTTCAAGCTAAACACCCTCTCGGTTCAATAATATGATTGGATACAAGATGTTTTTTTGAACATAACGTATAGACGTAGTATAACGCTTTTTCGTGAAAAATGAAAAAAAGAGCAAAACATGCTATTAATAGCACGTTGCTCTTTGCCCAGGCGA
Source organism: Candidatus Pristimantibacillus lignocellulolyticus (assembly GCA_023639215.1). Lineage (NCBI taxonomy): Bacteria > Bacillati > Bacillota > Bacilli > Caryophanales > Paenibacillaceae > Pristimantibacillus (SeqCode) > Pristimantibacillus lignocellulolyticus (SeqCode). Next base: position 1,759,412 of record CP097899.1, on the reverse strand, counting down.
CCGGCCGTATACTCCGATGCTCCATCGTGGTTACCCACTTCCGTCGCCAGTTACATCGAAGACCGCTTATATAGCTTTATAATAGCGGATTTAATAATAAATATCAATCATCTAATTATTAGAATTTGCCATCTATTTTTGTTGCTGACTACGTAAGAGCAACAACTTGTCGACTAACTTAAAAATAACTTCTTCTATCTCATCAGCACAATGATCGTAATGTGACTGTGAGCCGCCAAATGGATCTGCAATATCAAAATTAGGAATAGACTGATCCAATGCAATAAGACGTTGACGATCCTTCTCCTCCATAGGTTGACCCAGGACTTGCTTCATCTGAAAGTCTGTATACAAACTTTCTAACTCGGTAATTTTTTGCTGTAATTCTTCGTCCATATAGGCGAATTCCTTCAAGGTAAAAGTTTTATCCATCATACTCGGATATTTTTGCAATACATCCCGCTTATGTGCAGAAGTCATCGTAAGGACGAGATCGGCCCATTCTAGTGCTTCTTCTTGCAGTATAGTTGAACTACCTTTATGTTGAATGCCTCGACGGTTTAAGGCATATAACGAATTTGCGGATACTGGCATACCATTAACGGTAGATGTTCCCGCTGAACGAACTGCAACGATTAGACCTTTTTCATGAGCAAGACCTTTAAGAAATGCTTCTGCCATAGGAGATCGACAAGTATTACCTGTGCATATGAATAATATTCTTTTCATAGCGCCAACTCCTTTCAACCTCTATTATACTATAAAATAAACTCCGAAAACGACAAGAATAATACCACCGAACGTCTCACCATACACTCCTAGAGACTGACTAACTCTTCGACCGAGACTTAACCCTAGCATAGCCATTACTGCTCCTAATATTCCGAATAAACATACTGTTAACCAGAATTGTACTTGGAACATGCCAAGCGTAATACCGACCGAAAAAGAGTCTACACTGACGCTAAAGGCTAGGAGCATTAGCCCCCAAAACGTGCGATGATCTAATATTTGTGTTTCTTCTTCTTTGAATGAATTTATGATCATATGCGCACCCAATATAATTAGTAGGATGCCCGCTACAACTGTAGCCCAAGTACCAAGCACCGAGCTCATAAGATTGCCCATAAGCATACCACCAATTGGCATCACAATATGAAATAATCCAATGACAATCCCTAGCTTCAGTATATGTCGATAACGAATTCCTTTTAGACCAATACCTATTCCAAGTGAAAATGCATCAAATCCTAGCGCGACTGCAATCATAGCAATCGTCATAAGTTGTCCTATCCATTCGTTGGTATCTAACATAAATTATCTCCTTGTCCACCATACTTGTACAAACATATGCAGACAAGGAGATAAAGTTGACAATTAATTTAATAAATCAAAAATAATGTTCGCATCATCTTCGACGCCGACTATGCTACGTCAGCATACTTATCGTGATCACAGTCAGCGATTGTGAACCACCCTTTACAATAAAAGTTCAAAATCGTTGACTGTCAGCACCAAGAAGATGACTCACAGCGGAAACGAGTAGCACAGCGTACGTTTTGTGTACGTGAGCACACGCAGGCTTTCGATGGGGGACATCTTCGACGCCGACTATGCTACGTCAGCATACTCATCGTGATCACAGTCAGCGATTTTGAACCACCTCTCGTCTATACGTTGACGATATCGTGACCTGCAGCCTTCTGCAATCGGTTCATCAATGCTGCTCCGATGCCATCATAACTACTTGCCTCCGACCATATTCGAGTAATCCCCTGCTCATCAAAACTTCTTAAAGCAGCATAAAGTGAGGCAGCAGCTTCGTCGAGATTATGAATACTTCCCATACTTATAACAAGCTGTGCATAGTGATAGTGTTCGATATGCTCAGCAAATGCTAGTACACCACACCGCTCAGTCGCTTGATATTGCTTTAATTGGCTTACGATGTAAGTAGCAACATCAGCTTCCTTACCTTTCACAACAACAAGCTGTCCTTTTGGTGCATAGTGCGTATATTTCATTCCAGGAGAACGAGGCGCTTCCTTACTTTGAAGCTCTGTTTCTGTAATGATGGTTGCTTGTGGACAACACTGTCTCAAGTCATCCTCTGTTACTCCACCTGGACGCAACACACGAATAATAGATTGCCCTTCGATCTCAACAACAGTAGATTCTAAGCCAACTCCCGTTGCACCACCGTCGACAATACCAGCTATCTGCCCAGCCAAATCCTCATATACATGCTCAGCAAGTGTGGGACTTGGGCGACCAGAACGATTAGCGCTCGGCGCGGCAACCGGACAATTTGCCTGCTTAATCAGCTCAAGTGCTAGTGGATGATTAGGCATACGAACACCTACTGTTGCTAGTCCTGCCGTTACATAAGAAGACAATACACCTTCCTTCACAGGTAAGACAATGGTTAAAGGCCCTGGCCAGAACCGCTCCATTAGTTGCTCTGCTAGTCCATCATAACTTTCAACTAATCCATTCAATTGATGCTTATCGCTAATATGAACGATTAATGGATTATCAGACGGTCTGCCTTTGGCTGCGAATATACCTTGTACTGCACTACTTGAAGTTGCATTTGCCCCTAATCCGTAGACGGTTTCTGTAGGGAATGCTACTTGTTTTCCTTGTTGAAGCGCAAAAGCCGCTTCTTCTAGCTGTTGTTTCCAGCCTGATTGATGTATATTAACTTTCCATAAATGAGTAGTGTTATTCACGAGTATCAATCCTTCGTTTCTTCAACTTAAACTGCTTCATTATTATAGTATATCTTCAATCGACCATAATAAAAAGCGATAAGCGGCTTAACCGTTTATCGCTTCTATATTTCAATCCCTCAATAATTATGCAAATAACGAGGAGATCCATGCTCCAAAATCTTCAAACAACTCAACTATGAAGAAATCTACTTCTACATCTGTAGTTGCTTCTGAATCTGTCTCTACTTCTGACGTCGTCGTTGCTACTGCAGTTTCTACTGAAGGATCAGCCGTTGCTTCTCCTGAAACAGTGTCAGCAAAACATAACGGAGGAAATAGTACACACCACCAGTTGCGTCCTGCACCTTCACCTAGAGTAATGAGTAATGCTTCATACATTCCTGCTGGGTAGACAAGCTGTCCGTACATTTTTGTAGGGAATTCTACTTGTCCGATTTCCGTTGTAAATCCATATTTATAACCGTTATTTGCAAGCGTGTTTGCAATAACGTCTTGTAATTCTGATTCATGTGCCATAAGTACTTCTCTAGCTTCCTCAATCGTTAAAGGTTCAGTGATCCAGCTATTCATCGCAGCTACTACTTCATCACGAACGACTGCTTTAATTAGTTGATCATTAGGAGAGTCAGAATTAGCAAGTATACGTAGACGAATAGACTCTTCTGGAATAGATTCCATATGTAGTGCTGCATCAACCTTTTGATACTCCCAGCTCATAAGAAGAACGATTAAAATAATTGCAACATACCCATATACTTTACGATAAGAAAAAGAAAATAGATTAGATGAATTGGATGAATTAGATAACATTACACAAGCTCCTCTCGTACATCCGCTAAAATGTACCTGCTTGCGTCCCGGAACGTCTCTAACCCTATTGTGTCCAACTCAACTAATCTATAAACCTATCAATCTATTTTTTTATTGCTATAACATGTCTGTCTATCCCGTTGTAATCTGTGATGATCGAGATATCGTTCCAAGCACCAATCGCTTTTATCATCTCTACTACAATAGCAGGTTGATGAATACCTAATTCGAAAGCAACAATAGTTGGCTTAACTTCTAGCTCTGCTAACTTAAGAATCATTAAACGGTAAGGATCAAGTCCATCCTCACCACCGACGAGTGCAAGGTGTGGTTCAAAATCACGAACTTCCCTTTGTAGTTGTGCCATATCTCTCTCTGGAATATAGGGAGGATTAGATACTAGTATGTCGATATGTTCACCCTCATATTGCAGAGCTTGACCCTCTATAAATGGTTGCAGTAAATCACCTTGTTGCCATCCCATCTTATCAACGATCCCAAAACTTGTTGCATTATGCTTTGCTACCGTTAATGCATCCGCTGAAATATCAGAAGCGACCACTCGCCAGTTAGGTTGTTCCAGCTGAATCGTTAACGAGATTGCACCACTACCTGCACCTACATCTAGGACAACAGGTTGCTTCGCTTTCTCTTGCCATAAATTCATACCCTCTTTAAGAACCGCTTCAACAAGCAATTCCGTCTCTGGACGCGGAATCAGTACAGCAGATGACACGCTAAACTTTCTGCCATAGAACCATGCTTCACCAATCATATATTGAATTGGTTCGCCTTTTCCTTTGCGTGACAATAACTCTCCCCACTGGGCAAGCTTCTCTGCAGGAAATATATCTTGCCACATAAGTAATAAGTTTACCCGCTCCACACTTAGAACATGAAGTAAAATTAATTGTGCATTTTCTTTTGCTTCTTCAACACCACATTGCAATAGATAAGAAGTTGCATGCTGTAATTTCGTCCTAATATTCTCATTTACCGCTAGACATTGTTCCAATGTAATGATTGTTTCTGACAATACATTTCACCACTTTCTTGTACTAATCGAAAGAAAGCGCCAGTTAAGAGCAACCCCTTACTATTTAGTAAGAACTTGCTCTTAACTAGCGCTCTATATACTCACTAAAGGTGGCAATTACGCACCCATCGTTTCTTTTTCAAGATGATCTGCTTGATCAGCCAATGTTAGATGATTAACGATCTCTTCGATATCACCATTCATTACAGCATCTAGCTTATGCATCGTTAAGCCAATACGATGATCCGTGACACGGCTTTGCGGGAAATTGTAAGTACGGATACGCTCTGAACGGTCACCAGTTCCCACTTTACTCTTACGTTCGCCAGCATATTTTGCTTCTTCTTCTTGACGTTGAATATCAGCAATACGAGCACGAAGAACTTGAAGTGCTTTAGCTTTATTCTCATGTTGAGATTTACCATCTTGACAAGTTGCCATAATACCCGTTGGTACGTGGAACACACGTACAGCGGATTTCGTTGTATTAACGGACTGACCACCAGCTCCACTAGAACAGAACGTATCAATACGAATATCTTTATCAAAGATCTCCACATCAACTTCTTCAACTTCAGGCATTACTGCTACTGTAGATGTAGACGTATGAATACGGCCACCAGATTCCGTTACTGGAATACGTTGTACACGGTGTGCTCCACTTTCATACTTCAACTTGCTATAAGCACCTTTTCCACTAATCATGAAAATAACCTCTTTGAAACCGCCAACGTCATTTTCAGTGAACTCCATCAATTCTGTTCTCCAGCCTTGGGTATCAGCATATTTGTTGTACATACGATATAGCTCATATGCAAATAAAGCTGCCTCATCTCCACCTGCTGCACCTCGAATTTCGACGATTACGTTCTTATCATCATTAGGGTCTTTTGGTAGAAGCAATATACGTACCTTCTCCTCAAGATCCGTTTTGCGTGCACCTAGTTCATCAAGTTCCATTTTCACCATTTCGCGCATTTCATCATCAAGTTTTTCGCCTAGCATTTCTTTAGCCCCATCGAATTGCTCGCTAACTTGTTTATACTCAGTAAAAGCATCATATGCTCCTTGAAGATCAGATTGCTCTTTAGAAAGCTCTCTTAATCTTTTTGGGTCGCTCGATACGTCTGGATCACATAGCAACTCGCTTAGTTTCTCGTACCGATCAGCTAGTGCTTGTAAACGATCTAACACAGTCACTCACCTCTGTCATTTCCTCAAAATAAGATAATTATTATTATATCACATCAACAGGTTTCAATCGATATGTCCTTTATATTGAACGTCCAAAAATCAAGTTATCAACAAATAACACTAGTTATCCACATGGTTATCCACAAACAAATAGGGGATATACACAAAATGGAAACGTATTATCCACAACTTATCAAGAATTCATTGTCACTAGTAACCATCTTTACATCAATTATTCCCAAGATGATGATAGGCATTTCGTATGCCGATTCATCGACCTAAAGTAGTATTGCTTCACCGATTGTTCGGCTGTCAGCACCAAAAAGATGACAGGCATATACATGCCGATTCATCGCCCCAGGAAGTTATTACTTCACTGATTGTTCGGCTGTTAGCACCAAGAAGATGACATGAAGCTAGTGAAGCGAAGCGCTGAACGTACGTATTGTGTACGTGAGCACTGGAACAAGCGATGAATGGCAACTTCGCCGTCGAATCCACTACTTTAGCATTATCATCGTGATCACAATCGAACACACATTATTATACACATGTGGATAAAAAAAGTGCTTGGCTCCTCTCTCAAGGATACACCAAGCACTTCATTTTCATTCATTACTTATGCATTGATTAATACTATACGTTGAAACGGAAATGCATAACATCTCCATCTTTCACTAGATACTCTTTACCTTCAAGACGTAGCTGACCACGCTCACGCGCTACAGCCATAGATCCTGCTGCAGAAAGATCATCGTAAGATACAACCTCTGCACGAATGAATCCACGCTCAAAATCAGTATGAATAACTCCCGCTGCTTGCGGTGCTTTCATACCTTTGCGAATCGTCCAAGCACGAACCTCTTGAACACCAGCAGTGAAGTAAGTGTATAGACCTAATAATTTATACGCAGCACGAATTAGACGGTTAAGTCCAGATTCAGAAAGACCTAGCTCTTCAAGGAACATTTCCTTGTCTTCGCCATCTAGTTCTGCAATTTCTGATTCTACTTTTGCACTAATTGCTACAACTTCAGCGCCTTCTTTGGCAGCAAAGTCACGAACAATTTTTACATATTCATTGTCATCAGCATTAGCAACTTCTGCTTCACTTACGTTGGCAGCATATAATACTGGCTTCAATGTTAGCAGATGAAGATCTTTTATTAGCGTCAATTCATCTGGAGTCAATTCAATACTACGAGCGGGTTGATCATCATATAAAGCTTCTTTCACGCGCTCAAGAATTTCAACTTCCTGTGCGATCTTTTTATCACCGTTCTTTAAGTTTTTACGAGAACGTTCGATACGACGATCAACAGAGTCGATATCTGCAAGAATTAGTTCTAAATTAATCGTTTGAATATCACTTAGCGGATCAACTTTACCAGATACATGCGTAATATTCTCATCTTGGAAACAACGTACAACGTGTACAATTGCATCTACTTCACGAATATGAGCTAGAAACTTGTTACCAAGACCTTCCCCTTTACTCGCTCCAGCAACAAGACCTGCAATATCAACAAACTCAAATGCAGTTGGTACGATACTGTTTGGTTTTACTAATTCCACTAGTCTATCTAAACGCTCGTCTGGCACTTCTACAACGCCAACGTTCGGATCAATTGTACAGAATGGATAGTTAGCTGATTCAGCACCAGCTTGTGTAATTGCATTAAAAAGTGTGGACTTACCTACGTTGGGCAAACCTACAACACCACATGAAAGACCCATCATTTCAACTCCTAGATACTTTATTGGATATTACTCGTAAGCTACCTCGTAACAATAAAGTCACTTCGGAAGCATTCACTTAAACCGATTTGTAAACAGCTTTCGTTATTATACCCTAGCCACTCTAACAAAGAAAGACCCCGTTCGCTTGTGATTACGATGATATATCTTCGGAGCTTATTCGACTTCAAATATGACATTCATCGCTCACTCCTGTACTCATGTACACATAACGTACATTCCGTGCTTCGTTTCTCTAGCTTCATGCCATCTTCTCGGTACTGACAAGCGAACTAACTCTATCGAAGTAGAGCATTGTGTTCATATTCTCGGTCGATTACTCGACTTTTAATATGACTTCCTTACGAAACTTGACAACACGTACGCTTCGCATACATACATCGCGCTTCTTTTCATATTTACACAAAGAAAGCTGTCTCCATAGTGAAGTCCACTACAGAAACAGCTCCCCTTACAACGATGCAGCAATTATTTATGCATTAGAAATTTTTGCTTTAAGTGCATCTTTACTTTGAAGACCTACCATTTTATCAACTGGTTGACCATCTTTGAAAAGAATTAGAGTTGGGATACTCATAACGCCGAATTGAGCAGCAAGCTCAGGTTGGTCGTCAACGTTGATTTTACCAATTACTGCTTGACCTTCAAGTTCAGTAGCTAGTTCTTCAACGATTGGAAGTTGCATTTTACAAGGTCCACACCATGGAGCCCAAAAATCTACTAATGCTACTCCGCTTTCGATGGATTGGTTAAAGTTATCTTTAGTTAATGAAACTGCCATTACAATCATCCTCTCTGACTAATATATATGATTATGGGAATTACCCTTCACACCAAAAGGTGCCACTTAACAATTATGAATTTGCTTAAGCACATCACTAATTGTTATATCACTGAAATGTTCTTCTAACTTCTTCTCTGCAGTACAAAAGATGCCATACATGACGGAATTCATGTTCGAGCCAACCATACAGTCGCCATCCGGATTACCAGAACACCAACTAGGAATGAGAGACCCTTGAGCCATAACGCGGTAAATATCCGCGAGCGTTACAGTGTTGGGATCAATCGTAAGCCGATACCCGCCACCAGAACCTTCTCTTGTATTAACGAAGCCACTACGCCGCATACCGCTCATAACTTTACGGATACGCGCAGAATGAGTACCTACATTATCAGCAATCATTTCGCTACTAGCCATATTATCTGGCAAATTAGCTAAATAGACTAAACTATGCACTGCAATTGTAAATTCACTATTCACTTTAAGTGGGCCTCCCTGCGTTATACTGTAATAATAAACGTTACAGTTAATAATGTCAATAACAGTGAATCCACAATATATAGTGTTCAACGTTTTGACATCCTTTATTCACAGGTAACTTTGTCATTATTTCACTATTACCTACACGCTTGGTTGGCTACATAGAGGTTATAAACAGGAAAAAGCAATTCTAAACACTTACATCTGTTTAGAATTGCTTTTTCCTGTTTATCTATATTTATTGAACCGTTAATTTTTGTAATGCTTTAATAAGTGCATCCATTTCTTCATCGGTTCCAATACTTACACGCAAGAAATTATCAATTCGTGGAGAAGCAAAATAACGGACCAGCACACCTTCTGCTCTTAATTGTTCGAAGATTTGCTTAGCAGGAATACTACGGTGAGAAATAAACACAAAGTTAGCAGCTGACGGAGTTACTAAGAAATGCAGCTCCTCTAGTTGCTTAACTACACGCTCACGTGTAGCAATAACTTTTGCACTGGTTTCAACGAAATATGTCTCGTCTTCAATGGAAGCAACAGCTCCAGCAAGTGCAATTCGATCCATTGTGTAAGAATTGAATGAGTTCTTCGTACGATTTAAGCCTTCAATAAGTTCAGCAGAACCAAAAGCAAAGCCAACACGCAAGCCAGCTAATGATCTCGACTTAGACAATGTCTGAATAACTAACAAATTAGGATAGTTGTCTACTAAAGTGACCGCAGATTGACCACCGAAATCGATATAAGCTTCATCAATAATTACTACTTGCTCTGGATTCTGTTCAAGCAATTGCTTAATATGATCCAGCGGCATAAGGATTGCAGTTGGAGCATTCGGATTCGGAATAATAATTCCGCCATGTTCCCCTACATATTCATCTACATGAATATTGAATTGTTCATCCAGCGGTACAAGTTTCGGTGTAATGCCATAGAACTTAGCATACACCTTATAGAAACTATACGAAATATCAGGGAACAGGACAGGCTTGCTCGGATCAAAAAACGATGCGAAAGCAAAAGCTAATATTTCGTCAGAACCATTACCTACAAATACTTGATTAGGCTGTAACCCATGACGCGTTGCAAGTGCTTCAACTAATGATTCGCAATTCGGATCAGGGTACAATCGTAAATCCTCATTAATTGCATCTGCCATCGCAGCAATTGCTTTGGGTGAAGGCGGATAAGGATTTTCATTCGTATTCAACTTAATATATTTCTTATCCTTCGGTTGCTCTCCTGGCACATATGGTTCCAAGGAAGCGGTTAGTGGACTCCAAAATTTACTCACAGTTGACGTCTCTCCTTACGCTTTCTTCGCATCGAATGAGCTTTTTAGTGATACTATTCGATTGAATACTAGCATATCATCATTACTTCTTTCTTTATCTACACAGAAATAGCCATGACGGAAGAATTGGAACTTGTCTCCCGCTTCTGAGTCCTTCATGTTCGGTTCAATATAACCGTTCACTACTTGCATAGAATTAGGATTAATGCGCTCTATTAACGGTTTATCCTTATTATCTGACTCTTCCACTAGAAGTGGCTCTAACAGTCTGAGTTGTGCCGGAACTGCACTAGAAGCTTCTACCCAGTGGATAGTACCTTTTACTTTACGAGCATTGAAACCACTTCCTGATTTCGTTGCAGGATCATACGTACAATGAAGTTCAGTAACTTCACCTTGCTCGTTCTTGATCACATCGTTACACAAAATAAAGTAAGCATGTTTCAAGCGTACTTCATTACCAGGGAATAGACGGAAATATTTACTTGGTGGGTTTTCCATGAAATCTTCTCTTTCGATATAAATCTCGCGAGAAAATGGAATTTGACGCATACCCATCTCTGGATTTTCAGCGTTAACTTCAGCATCTAACCATTCGATTTGACCTTCTGGATAGTTGGTGATTACGACTTTAATCGGATCAAGTACAGCCATCGTTCTAGGTGCTTTCATCTTCAAATCTTCACGAATGAAGAACTCTAGATTACGTTCATCAATGATACTATTTGCTTTCGCAACGCCAATCTCACGGCAGAAGTTACGAATAGACTCTGCTGTATATCCTCTGCGACGCATACCACTAATCGTCGGCATACGGGGATCATCCCATCCAGATACTACACCTTCATCAACTAATAGTTTCAAATAACGCTTGCTCATAATTGTATTTGTAATGTTTAGACGGGCAAACTCATATTGACGAGTTTTAGTCTCCATCTCACATTGTTCAATAACCCAATCATACATTGGACGATGGTCTTCGAATTCTAATGTACAAACGGAATGTGTAATACCTTCAATCGCATCACTTAGTGGATGCGCATAATCATACATCGGATAAATGCACCAAGCATCACCTGTACGATGATGATGAGCATGAGCAATACGATAGATTACCGGATCTCGCAATGTAATATTGGCAGAAGCCATATCAATTTTGGCACGAAGCACTCGTGCTCCATCTTTAAACTCTCCAGCACGCATGCGCGCAAATAGATCAAGATTCTCTTCTACCGAACGATTACGATAAGGGCTATCTTTACCAGGCTCAGTTAATGTACCGCGCAATTCACGTGTTTGTTCTGCAGTAAGGTCACATACATATGCTTTACCCTTCTTAATAAGCAACACAGCGCGGTTATACATTTCTTCGAAATAATCAGATGCGTAGAACAAAGCATCCCATTCAAAACCTAACCATCTTACATCTTCCATAATAGAATCTACATATTCCGTATCTTCCTTAACAGGATTAGTATCATCGAAACGTAGATTTGTTTTCCCTTTAAATTCATCGGCCAATTCAAAGTTCAAGCAAATTGATTTGGCATGTCCAATATGAAGATAACCGTTAGGTTCTGGAGGAAATCTAGTATATATTTCCTGAACGCGGCCCTCTTGTAAATCCTCTATAACTATATTTTTAATGAAATTAGACTGCGCCGATTTATTTTCATTGATGTTCTCCATATAGACCAACCTTTCACACAACGAATATTATCCTCTTATCATACACAAATTCGTGTGAAAATACACCCATTTATGAGTGCAAATATGTAGGTTATCACCGGATTAATATGATCTAATCATTAGATTTTACCGTTTACTTTCTGTGAGGAAAATGAGAAACGATTAGAATCTTCTCACATTTTACACAGAATTGAATTTTCAGTTTATTATAAAGCTTGTAACAAGTAAGCCTATATTGCCAAATTCTTAAGCATCATAACTTAAGATACGGGGGATCCATTTGGGGTGAATTGAGCTGGATTATGAATAATCATAATTGGTAGTCTCATAGGGAACCTTCAACCGAACCCGTCAGCTAACCTCGTCGGCACATTGGAAGGAGTCTTAAATTGTGAAAAAGTTTAGTTTAATGTTTGTAGCACTTGTTCTTCTTTTAACTTTCTCTGTAGGAAGCGCTTCCGCAAGTTCATCCATGCTTAGTAGTATCGACGATGTAAAAGGAACGAAGTACAAATACGGTGGTAACACTACTAGCGGATTTGATTGTTCTGGTTTTGTAAGATACATATTCGATAAAATGGGTTATGATTTGCCAAGACGTTCTGCAGATCAAGCTTTAGAGGGTACAAAAGTTGCTAAAGCAGATCTAGTTGCTGGTGATCTAGTATTCTTTGATACTAGCGGCACTAACAACGGCGGCATTACTCACGTTGGTATCTATGTAGGTGATGGCAAATTCGCTCATGCTTCTACTAGTAAGGGTGTAATTATCGATTCATTGGATTCTTCATACTACAAACCACGTTATGTAACTGCTCGTAACATCTTATCAGATGCAGACTATGAAACATACGTACAAGCAAGTAAATAATAGTTTTCTAAAAAAGCATTCCAGCGTCACTTCATTCATTTGAAGTGCTACTGAAATGCTTTTTTTATTTATATTATATACTTATGCTACAGCAAGTCCCACTATACCAATCTATACAAATTATTGTCTATGTTTATACAATGAACTTGCAAATGCTCACGTAAAAAGAGGAGTTAGGAAGATTTAACTTCCTAACTCCTCTTTTATATAACTAAGTGTTCGTTACTTGTTGCAGGTCACGATTACGACCAACTAACATCATAGCAACCATACAGACCAGCATAACCGCTACGAAACAAGCAATAAGACTTAATGCAGCTGATACAAAATAATGATCCATAACAAAGCCCGTTAATTTCGGAAACAGCGCACCACCGATTCCGCCGCAGGCTACCAACAAACTTGTTGTCCGTTCTGTCATACCAGAAATACAAGAATTCACATAGACCAACCCTATACCAAAAATTCCTGAGAAACTTAGTCCACTTATCGCTGTCATAATAAGTATTGCCGTTGTTCCTTCAAATAGAGCTACACCAATAAACGCAATAACAGCTCCGCACATGGAGATGACTAAATAACGAATATAACCATAACGATCTGCAAGAATACCACAGAACATCCGGCCAATGACCATAAAGCCCCAGAATAAGCTTAACATCCCTGCTGCACTCGATTCCGATAATGGCGTACGTTCAATTAGAATAGACGGCAAATAGTTAGAGAAACTCATTTCTATACCAACATATAGGAAAAAGAACGCCATTGATATAATTAGAAACGGAATAGCTCTGGATGTATATTTTAACGTAACACCTGCTTCTTTCCGCTCAGCTTTCGTTGGTTGTGCTAATTTATCATCAATATTTTTACCAAACGATAAACATAACCAAAGTAATAGTGTAATGCCACTAATGGCAGTAAGAATAGGGAAAGACCATTCCCAAATATGGTTACGAATTAAAAATGCCGCAGCTAACGGTATAATTAATGCACCTAACCCGAAAAATGTTTCAAGTTTACTCATTGCAGTTGCCTTCGAATCCTTATACAACTCAATAATAAGTGCACCTACAACAGATTCAATCATGCCAAATCCAAAACCTGCGAGTGGAGCAACAATAAGCATCCAATCCCAAGGTAACAACATACTGTACAACGCTTCAGCTAACGTTAATGCTCCCATCGCTACGACAATAGTAAAACGCTTTCCTAATCGAGATGATAACGTAGGACCAAGTAATACACCGACTAGAAAACCAAGAAACTGATTCATGATCCACTGACCACCACTAGCATATGTCACATTATAATGCGTAACAAGCTGTTCTAGAATGGATCCTCCTATAATATGTGCGATACCAATTACTAGATACGATAAACATGATAGCCATAGTATTTTCCTCACCAGTATGACAATCTCCTTTTCAATATAAAACTGAAATAATTAGGATCTTTAAATTAATCGAATAATTTGCGTAACTTGGTCACTTTGCCCCACTTCAATAACATGATGTTGCGCTTTATAGCTTATCGTTCCAGATCCTACTTCAATAACAGATTCTTCTCCTAGTCCATAAAACACATCATCGGCAAGAGCTTCAAGAACTTCATGTTGTTCATCTTCAGAAAGAGCTTCCCATTCAGCAACTTCCATTTCAAAAAAGCGGAAACAATCATGAATTTGACCAACTGCTACCGTTAAATCTTTCAAAATATCATTATATTCTCTTGCATGACGTACACCCATATTATTATTGCCTCCTTGTTATTATTACACCATGTTGAATTAACGTACTTTTCACACGAATTACCTATCCAATGATGATAACATTTTTCACCAAACTGCCTTCCCTATACGGAAGTATTATCGCATATTGAGCTCATCGTGTCTGTACTTTGAGCGTATTTTTAAGGTTGTAATTTTAACTTATTATTATAGTATGAGGAGTCTCTTAACGTTTTATACCATTTTTGAACCTGAGCCATTTCGCCAGTATCATGTGACAAAATAAACTATATATTTCATTTTCCCTTTCTTTCACTAATTAACCTATTCCTAGTAAAATAGTCGCACTTTTAATTATTGTAGGTGTTAAATCTACATATTCCTCTAGTATTTTTAATAATAGTCAGCATATATTGCACAGTAATTAGCTAGATATAAAGTATCTTGTGCGTAACTGGCAAATGCTGTTACTATAGAAAATATAACAAATTAAGTAACATTTACGACATAAATATAGTTATTTTTACGCTCATAATAAATAACTATAACTTCACAATACCCTTTTGACGATAATAGTAGAAGTAGTAATATATCGAATACGGATTAATAGAGGTGTAATATGAAAAATTCGACAGTGCTTGGTTTAATTTTAGGTTTAGCAGCAGTATTAGTAGGTATGATATTAAAGGGCGCAAGTCTAAGTGCATTTCTAAATGGCGCGGCATTTATGATCATTATTGTTGGCACGATAGGAGCAGTAATGGTTGCTTTCCCTTTAAGTGAACTAAGTAAAGTTGGTACACTATTTAAGATATTATTCAAAGAGCGTCCTCTTCCTGAGCGCGAGCAACTTATTAAGCAATTCGTTGAGTGGGCAGGAATTACGCGTCGTGAAGGACTTCTTGCATTAGAAGCTAAAGTTGATGATATCGAAGATGCATTCCTTAAAAATGGTATGCGTATGATTATTGATGGTAACGACCAAGATCTTGTACGTGATGTTTTACTTGAGGATATCTCTGCTACAGAAGAACGCCATAAGTCAGGTGCTTTAATCTTCACTCAAGCAGGTACTTACGCTCCTACGCTAGGGGTTCTAGGCGCAGTAGTAGGTCTAATTGCTGCCTTATCAGACATGAGCGATATGAATAAACTTGCACATGCAATCTCTGCTGCATTTATGGCAACTTTACTAGGTATATTTACAGGTTATGTACTTTGGCATCCAATGGCTAACAAGTTGAAGCGATTGTCAAAGAAAGAAATTCAAATTCGACTAATGATGCTAGAAGGATTGCTTTCTATCCAGTCTGGCGTTTCAACGATTGCTATTGAGCAAAAACTTTCTGTTTATTTGACACCTACTGAACGTAAATTAATGAAACAGAAGGAGGAAGGTGACGTTGAGCAAAAAGCGTAGGCATGAAGATCACGAAGAACATATCGATGAATCTTGGCTCATTCCTTATGCAGATCTTATGACCTTGCTACTTGCCTTGTTCATCGTTCTCTATTCTATGAATGCAGTAGATTCCAAAAAATTTGAAGATTTATCTAACGCCTTTAGTCTTGCGTTAAGCAGTGGTCAAGGCGTACTGGACATGCCTTCTGTAATACAAAAAGGCCCTGATTCAGACCAGAAAGATGGCGGTTCTGCTGAAGATAAAGACTCCATGGCTGAAAAAGAAGAACAGCTAACTGAGGAACAAGTCCAAGAACTACTTGATCAAAGCAAAGTTGAACTAAGTGAGTTGAAAGAAGAACTCGATGAGTATATCGCTTCTAATGGTCTATCGACTAGTTTAGAAACTTCATTAAATATGTCACAATTAGTCATTACGATACGTGATAACGCATTATTCGATTCGGCGGAAGCTACAGTGAATAGTGATGGTAGGAAACTAGCCATCTCCATTGCAAATATGTTAGATGACTATCCTGACTATAACATTATTGTTGCGGGACATACCGATACAACACCTATTCGTAATAATGAGTACCGTTCTAACTGGGATCTAAGTGTGATGCGGGCTGTTCGGTTCATGGATATAATGCTATCTAGCAACGATCTTGATCCAAAACGTTTCAGTGCAGTTGGTTATGGTGAATTCCACCCAGTAGCAGAAAATGATTCTGTAGAAAACAGAGCCAAAAATCGTCGTGTTGAACTTTCTATCGTTCAGAACTATATTGATGAGAACAAACTACAGAGTCTGTCCGTAGAATAGTAATAAAAATGGCGTATATACCGTGTAACCGGTGTATACGCCATTTTCTTATTGCACTGGATTATAATCAATATCTCTGAATAAGATTAGTTTCTCGTCTTCTGTTAAGTCTCTCCACTCGCCTTTAGGCAATTCTGCAAGATGAATATTCATAATACGAATCCGCTTCAATCGCCTAACCTTATACCCAAACGCATCACACATACGTCGAATTTGACGATTACGCCCTTCTGTAAGAATAATCTTAAATGTATGATCACCTATACGAGTCATTTTACAAGGTAGTGTCATGCTACCTAGTATATGGACACCTTCACTCATACCTTTTAAGAAACTATTAGTAACAGGTTTATCCACCGTTACAATATATTCTTTCTCATGCTTGCCTTCAGAACGTAAAATAGGATTTACTACATCTCCGTCATTCGTTAACAGAATAAGCCCTTCTGAATCTTTGTCTAATCTACCAATTGGAAAAATACGCTCACGATGATTGACATAATCAACAATATTACCTTGTATATGAAGTTCTGTCGTACATGTAATCCCTGTAGGCTTATAGAGCGCGATATAGACATGCTTTTTCTGCTCCCCTATTCTACTTCCACTTACACAGACAATGTCGCTAAGGTCGGCCTGACTGCCTAATTCGGCTACTACTCCATTAATCGTCACTTCGCCAGCCTGCACCAGCTTATCAGCCTCTCGTCTTGAACAATAGCCCGTCTCACTAATAAATTTATTGATTCTCAATGATGTCACCTCGTTAATTCACTTAGATAGCTTTTTCTTTGACCAAACTTCAATTTCATCTGATAATACTATGATCAACGGATCTTTGCAAAGTTTTGCTAACTTAAACATTCCAATCGCAATGTCCTTTGCTTGAATAGGTTTGTACTTTCTCATCTTACCCTTAAATAAGAATGGCAGCCAAGTCATCAATTTTGCAGCTATCGATTCACCAAACCTAAATTCATTACGATCTCCAAGTATAAGAGAAGGTCTTACAATAATAAGTTGTGGTAATTGTAATTGCTGTAATTCAACCTCGATTTTTCCTTTCACACGATTATAAAATATTTTAGACTGCTCGTCCGCACTCATCGCCGTTACAACGATAAATTTGCAGCTATTATATAACTTGGCAAGCTTTGCTGTCTCGATCACATAATGGTAATCGACTTTTTCAAATTGCTCTTTGGAGCCAGCTGTCTTAATCGTCGTACCTAAAGCGCAAAATACATCAGCATCCTTAAACCAGTCTTCGGGACACTCATGGATTTGATCAAATTGAATAAGTTGTTGTTCTAAGCGAGGATGAACGATGCTTAGTCTTCGGCGAGCTATAACTGTTACTTTTTCATACTGCTTAGTATTTAGCAACACACGAACTAGTTCTCGTCCCACTAGACCAGTTGCTCCCACGATAACCGCCTTCAATGCCATGTTCACGTCCTTCTTAACACATTATAGAGTTTATAAGCTACTTACATCAGCTAACTCTTCTTCCTGATATGCAGGTAATAATATCTTCACCATCGTTCCTACATTCACTTGACTAGTTAATTCCAGTTGGCCATGATGAGTCTCGATAATCTTCTGACTGACCATCATTCCGAGTCCCGTACCATTCTCTTTCACAGTGAAAAAAGGATCTCCAATACGCTTTAATGTTTCTTCTTCCATCCCAATACCTTCATCAGTAATATGTACACTAATTACTTGGTCACTTCTTAGCACGGCTATATGTACATGCCCTCCGTCAGGCATGGCTTCTATACCATTCTTCAATACATTAATAAATACCTGCTTTAATTGATTTTCTTCACAAGGAATTCGGCAATCATCTTTAGTATAGGTTTCTTTTAATGTAACGTTATGTAATAATGCCTCACTTCCCATTAGAGAAGTCACTTCCGCTAATATATCTCTAACATCTCTCACTTTAAACTTAACTGCCTGTGGCTTTGCTAATATTAGAAATTCACCCACAATAAGATTAATACGATCTAACTCTGATAACATAACTTGTACATGGTCGATATTAAGCCGTTTACTTTGGTTCTGTAATTGTAGAAAACCTCGCAGTGTTGTTAATGGATTACGTATTTCATGAGCTACACCTGCAGCAAGCTGTCCCACCATATTTAGTTTCTCAGATCGCCGTATCAATTCTTCCATCTGATTGCGATGACGCATATCTCTACATACACTAGCAAATCCTGTAATGGTATTAGAATAATCACGGATTGGTGTAATTGTAATACTGACCGGAATAAGGTCTCCATCTTTTGTTCTTCTTAATGTTTCGAAGGAATTAATGATTTCACCACTATGTATTCTCGAAAAAATATCTTCTTTTTCTTTTATAAGATGTTCAGGAACTGTCAGATAACGAGCTCCGATTACCTCTGCCTCCGTATAGCCAAACAACTGCTCGAATGAATTGTTCATCTGATTCATCGTTCCATCAAGATCCATAATATAGATCGCATCAGTTGAATGATTAATAAATGATTCCATATACAATCTCATTCTACGATTTTCATCAAAAGCTGTTCGGAGCTTATTCATATATATGCTTAGATTCTGACTCATCGCATTGATCTTAAATGCTAATAAACCAAATTCGTCCTTTGTTGTAATGGGTATTGGTCGATGAAAGCGAACGGAGCTAACTTCATTTACCTTCCATAATATATCTTTAAGAGGTTGAAGCATTCGTCCAATAAACCAATAACTTATTATGCTAGAAAAAAACACTAAATATATTAGCGTTGCATAGAACAACGAATTGTTATCCCCAAATGTCTCATTATAGACATCTTTATCATAAAGTGTAATTATTCTTATCTCACTTGAGACATTATATCGATAGTCACTTATATAGTAGTTTTTTGATTGATCAGATATTTCCATAAACTGGTATAAGGATTTGGAATCATATTGTTCTTTAGCTATAATAGTATCTGCAGTTGCGAAATGACTAGCAGAATGTAGGATTTCATTTGATGTTGTATTGTAGTACACAACATCTAAAAGGTACGGTTTACCTACACGCACGAAATGATATATTTTATTGAGATCCTGTTTAAAAGTAGGCGATTCAATATCTAAATCTTGATGGATTTTCTCTGATAAAGTAAAACTAGAGCGATAGATCGAATCATAATTTTTTGATTGTTGATTATAACCCCACGCATAATGAAAAACTGCTATTACAGTAGATAATAATACTGCTATAGTAAGACTTAACTTATACTTGATCGACACCCATTTCACATCCTTATATCATTAGGCTTATCCACATTAAATTAACATAATCCACAATTTAATCAACAATAAGTGGACTGTTTGTGAATAAATATGTGGATATAATAAAGTTATCAACAATGTTATGCACAGTATGTTAACAAAAGAATGTTTGTTCGATGTATAAATCCGATTTTTTGTAGATAAAGGAGAAGCATATGTATATTCATGAAGACGAGCGTTGGATGCAAGAAGCCATCGCTGAAGCAAATAAAGCTGAAAAATTAGGCGAAGTACCGATAGGTGCCGTTATTGTCAGAGACGGAGTCATTATCGGTAAAGGTCATAATCTAAGAGAAACACTACATGACCCTACTGCTCATGCAGAAATAATAGCTATTAAAAGAGCAAGTGAACATCTTGATGCTTGGAGGTTGTTGGATTGTACACTCTATGTAACTTTAGAACCTTGTCCAATGTGCGCAGGTGCTATCGTGCAGTCTCGCATAACTAGAGTTGTCTATGGTACTAGTGATCATAAAGCTGGATGTGCGGGGACATTGATGAATTTACTACAAGAGCCCCGTTTCAACCACGAAACGGAGCTCACTAGTGGTATACTTCAAGCAGAGTGTGCTGAATTGTTAAAAGCATTTTTCAAACAATTAAGACTAAGAAGAAAAACTCAGTCGCTATAATTAGCTTATACTATTGTTCAAATGATTATATGATTCTGGCAAATAGTTCTCTTGTCGTTCAATATATTGTAAAGCAACAATAAGTTGATCAGCTTCTTCACTAATTGCTATAACATCTGGATCAGTAAAACTACCCTTTGCCTCAGCAATTTCATACAACTTGTGACGAAGCGACTGTAGCTGTATCATTAATTGTTTTTTTTCCATAGTTCGCTTCGTGTCACACTCCCTTTTCAAACGTTTGAATAACTTGTACACCTATTATAACGATTCTGACGAACTTTGTTTGTTATATGTTGTCGATACTCTTTTACAAAATAAAGTTATTTAACGACAATAGTTGTGATAATATCTCAAATTATATCGCTTTTTTCCTAATAAATACAATCGTTAATAAGTCCTATATTAATATCTATTCTCTTTACACAAAAAAAGGTGTATTTTAGCCATTCAAATGGGGATTTTTAACTAATATTATAACCTTTTTCAAATTTATGTACACATAATTTTAAGGTTTCGACTACATCTTAATTTAACCAACAATATTCTACATTTTTCGCATATATATCTTTCATATAAGAAACGCTCAAGCGACTCGCTTGAGCGTTTTGTACTATTTAGGCATTGTACGTTTAACCTGGATAACATTGAACTGCTTAGCTGATATACAAGCCCTACAGGGGTAGCACAAAAAGCAGACGTTGATAACGATGACTAACTTCCTAGGTTATTCAGTATCGAATATGAAGCGAACTTGGAAAGTACGAGACTCGCGTACCCATTACGTACACTGAAGCTTCCTCTTTCCAGATGATCGCACAAAAAAACGCTCAAGCTTAGCGCTTGAGCGTGTCGTGTAAGTAGTGGAGGAGAGGAAGGGATTCGAACCCTTGTGAGTTTGACCTCTAACGGTTTTCAAGACCGCCCCGTTATGACCGCTTCGGTACCTCTCCAAGAAAGTAATTCATTTGCTGACAAGAGATATCTTATCACAGATTGAAGGGGGTTTGCAACCCCCTTTTAAAACTTTTTTTATTTTATTTAAAAGAAATCTTTTCTGCGCCACCCATATAAGGACGAAGTACCTCTGGAATTACGATAGAACCGTCCTCTTGCTGGTAATTTTCAAGTATTGCAGCTACTGTACGACCGATTGCAAGACCTGATCCGTTCAATGTATGAACGAACTCTGCTTTGCTCTTCGGCTCAGGACGATACTTAATACCTGCACGACGTGCTTGGAAATCTTCAAAGTTAGAACAAGAAGAAATTTCGCGGTACGTATTCGCACTAGGTATCCAAACCTCGATATCATATGTTTTCGCCGAAGCAAAGCCAATATCACCAGTACAAAGTGTAACCACTCGATATGGCAAGTCTAATAGTTGTAGAACCTTCTCAGCGTCTTGTAGCAGGCTCTCTAGCTCTGCATAAGAATCTTCAGGCTTAACAATTTTAACTAGCTCTATTTTATTGAATTGATGCTGACGAATTAATCCACGTGTATCACGACCTGCTGATCCTGCTTCAGAACGGAAACAAGCACTGAATGCAACGAACTTAGCTGGCAATGTTTGTGGATCCAATATTTCATCGCGATAAATATTAGTAACTGGTACTTCTGCTGTTGGAATCAGGTAATAATCTGAATCAGCAATTTTAAACAGATCCTCTTCAAACTTAGGAAGTTGACTAGTACCAATTAGGCTATCACGATTAACGATGTAAGGAGGTAGAATTTCTTCATAGCCATGTTTATCGCTGTGAAGATCCATCATAAAGCTCATTAACGCACGCTCTAGACGAGCTCCTAGACCGCGATAGAACACAAAGCGAGAACCTGTTACTTTTGCTGCACGCTCAAAATCAAGAATCGCTAGGTCTGCCGCAAGATCATAATGTGCTTTCGGCTCATAAGGGAAGACTTTCGGTTCACCTACACGACGAATTTCAATATTGTCATCCTCTGATGCTCCGATAGGTACAGATGCATTAGGAATATTCGGAATAGCCAATAAGACATCATTAACTTGCGCATCAATAATACGAAGCTCATCATCAAGTTCTTTAATACGATCGCCAACTTCACGCATTTCTACGATTAAGCTTTGCGCATCTCCACCACTTTTTTTGATTTTAGCAACTTCTTGTGATACGGTATTACGTCTGCTTTTCAATAATTCTGTATCTTGAATCAATTCACGACGTTTTTGATCTAGCGCAGGGAATTGTACAATTAGATCTATTGAAGCGTTACGATTGTGTAATGCTGCTTCAACTTGAGCATAATCTGTACGAAGTAATTTAACATCTAACACGAGTGGTAAGCTCCTCTCTTTTAAAGAACCATAGCGGTTGCTATGGTTCAGTTACAATTTATACATCAATGGATTGAGCTGATTTAACCATTTCCACAAAATAAGCATGTAGTTGATAGTCATCAGTTAACTCCGGATGGAATGAACAAGCAAGAAGATTACCTTCTCTAGCTGTTACAATCTCTCCATTATATAACGATAACACTTCAACTGCTGGTCCTACTTGCGAGATTAACGGAGCTCTTATAAATACTGCTGTAATCGGTTTATCAATACCCTTTACAGGTAATTGTGTTTCAAAGCTTTCTCTTTGTCTGCCAAACGCATTACGGGCAACTGTCATATCCATAAGCTGAAGATGTGCATCCTCTTGTCCATCGATTCGATCTGCGAGAACAATTAGCCCTGCGCATGTACCGAATAATGGTTTACCTTCTTTATGAAATTGACGTAACGCATCAATAAAACCATAGTTACGCATCAGTTTCCCGATTGTAGTACTTTCGCCACCAGGAATGACAATCCCATCTAGCTCAGCAAGTTGCTCCACACGTTTAACAGCTACCGCCTCAGCACCTGCAGACTCAAGACTGCGTATATGCTCAGCAACTGCACCTTGAAGAGCTAAAACTCCAATCTTCATATCCAAATTCCTCCCTAGTTTCGCAAAGGCCGATCTAACCTATTACTAGGTCAAATCGGCGCTTAGGGTTTATCTATGTTAGATTCCGCGATCTTGCATACGTTCTGATGAATGAAGCTTAGAAATTTCAATACCTTTCATCGGTGCTCCAAGGTTTTTGGATACTTCAGCGATTAATTTATAATCTTGGTAATGAGTTGTAGCTTCAACGATTGCACGGGCGAATTTCTCAGGGTTTTCTGATGTGAAAATACCAGATCCTACAAATACGCCGTCAGCACCAAGCTCCATCATTAATGCAGCATCAGCTGGTGTAGCTACACCACCTGCAGCAAAGTTAACAACTGGAAGCTTACCACTTACATGTACGCCTAGAAGTAATTCATAAGGCACACCTAGTACTTTTGCTTCATTATATAATTCATCTTTAGATAGAGATTGTATTTTACGGATTTGACCGTTAATTAGACGTAGATGACGAACCGCTTCAACAATGTTACCTGTTCCTGGCTCACCTTTCGTACGAAGCATAGCTGCACCTTCTTGAATACGACGAAGCGCTTCACCAAGGTCTTTAGCTCCACATACGAATGGAACAGTATATTCATGTTTACTAATATGGAAAACTTCATCAGCTGGAGTAAGAACTTCACTTTCATCGATGTAATCAACACCCATAGATTCTAAAACTCTTGCTTCAACGATATGACCGATACGTGCTTTTGCCATTACTGGAATAGATACAACTTTCATAACTTGTTCAACGATTGTTGGGTCAGCCATACGAGCAACGCCGCCTGCAGCACGAATCTCAGAAGGAACGCGTTCTAATGCCATAACCGCTGTTGCACCTGCTGCTTCAGCAATTTTAGCTTGTTCAGCGCTCATAACGTCCATAATGACGCCGCCTTTTTGCATTTCCGCCATACCACTTTTTACTCGAAAAGTACCTGTTTCCATTGTAAATACTCCTCCTATATTCATTTATGTGAATTATAATAACCGTTGTTGCTCTAAGCTTTGATTGTACATTAATGCAAGCACTAAAGGCAAGTACATATTTCCCTGTAATCAACTCGGATTAAAAGATGTTCATAATACTATCGAATAGATCGGAGAAGAAATTACCTAATCCACGGAAGAATAACTTAAACCAAGATGCTTTTTCTGCATCTTCTGTCGTAAGTAAGTCAACTTGATATTGTAGTTCTTTTCCTGAGGGATCCATAAACTTGTAGTTTAATGTACCTACTTTTGTACCAGCAGCAATCGGTGCAATAAGTTCGTCTTCCGCCATAATATCTGCGCTTACTAGTTCAACTTTAGCTTCAGTACCTTTGCTCGTTAGAACAGTAACATCAGAACCTGTAACAACAGGAATAGCTTTTTCTACACCTTTTTTTATATTAACCTTTTCATAACCTTCTACTACACTTTTTGGTGCAATAACTGTTTTCTTTTCAAACGTTGCAAATGCATGGTTATATAATGAAGCTGTCTCTAAGAAACGAGCATCTTTTGAACGAGTATCCATAACAACACTAATGTAACGAACTCCATCACGCTCTACTGTACCAGCAAAGTTATAACCAGCTGCGCTTATAAAACCTGTTTTAAGTCCATCAACGCCTTCATAAGCAAGATGCTTCAGGCCTGACTTATTCGTATTAACACCAAGCATATAGTTAAAATTAATAATTGGAGCAGTATCACGCTCACGGAATTGATATTCTTGCATGCCAGAATATTTCAAGAAATCTGGGCACTCAATTAGAATCGTACGAGCTAACGAAACGACATCACGAGCAGACATCATTGTAGAATCTTCAAGACCTGTCACACTTGTAAACACTGCAGATGTAAGTCCAAGTTGATCAGCAGTTTCATTCATTCGGTCAATAAAAGCTTGAATACTACCTTCAACCGCAATTGCTAAAGCTTTTGTAGCGTCATTAGCTGAACCTACTGCCATCGCAATATATAATTCTTCAACGGTATGTTGATCGCCAGTAGCCAAATAAATTTGTGATTCTGAAGGGTGAGTATCTGATGCCTCAGGTGTTACAGTGATGATTTGGTCCCAAGCCAATCGACCATTCTCGATTTCTTTCATTACGATATATTCTGTCATTAGTTTAGTCATGCTTGCGATCGGTAATGCCTCATCGGGATTAACTTCATACATCACTTGTCCGGTTTCAAATTCAATTAAAAGTGCAGATTTCACTTGTAATCCTAGTGCATTATCTGTACTTGGTCGATCATTATAACCGACAGCCCCTACTTGTTGTCCTCCGACTGTAAGCGAAGAAATACAAAGTAAAGTACAAAGTATTATAATCGAAAGTAATCGAATTTTCCCCATTTTCTTGAACACCTAAATTCCCCTTTTCTCATTGATTTATACTAAATTATTGTATCATAATTTCAGCATCGAGTTAAACTTTTTGCTGAATCAGGTCGAATATACCAATAAAGCAAAAAACCAGAGACTATATATCTTAATTGATACATAATCTCTGGTTCTCATTTAATTGATGTTATAGTGGAAGCTCAAAAAGTGACCTTTTTGAACAACATTTTATAGTGAGTAGTTTGGAGCTTCTTTCGTGATTTGTACATCATGTGGATGACTTTCACGCAAGCCAGCACCAGTAATACGAATAAATTGTGTATCATTACGAAGCTCGTCCAATGAAGATGTACCACAATAACCCATACCAGAACGTAATCCACCTAGTAATTGATGAACAGTATCTGCTAAAGGACCTTTGTAAGCTACACGACCTTCGATACCTTCTGGTACAAGTTTATTTTCATTCTCTTGGAAGTAACGATCTTTAGATCCTTCTTTCATCGCTCCAAGTGAACCCATACCGCGGTATACTTTATAGCTACGACCTTGGAAGATTTCAGTTTCTCCTGGACTTTCAGCAGTTCCTGCGAACAAACTACCGATCATAATACAGTTTGCACCAGCAGCAATAGCTTTCGTAATATCGCCAGAATATTTAATACCACCATCAGCGATAATTGGTACACCATATTCACGAGCAACAGATGCACAATCATAAATTGCAGTAATTTGAGGAACACCGATACCTGCAATAATACGAGTTGTACAAATAGAACCAGGGCCAATACCTACTTTAACAACAGAAGCACCAGCTTCTATAAGATCGCGAGTTGCCTCACCAGTAGCTACGTTACCTGCAATAATTGTTAGGTCAGGATAAGCTGATCTAAGACTTCTTACAGCGTTTGCGATATTAATATGGTGTCCGTGAGCAGAGTCTACTACAAGTACATCTGCACCAGCAGCTACAAGCGCTGCTGCACGTTCATTTGTATCTTTAGAAATACCAATTGCCGCACCACACAGTAGACGACCTTGACTATCTTTAGCAGCATTAGGGAATTGAATAGCTTTCTCAATATCTTTAATTGTAATAAGGCCTTTCAGTACGTTAGCCTCATCGACAAGTGGAAGTTTCTCGATTTTATGCTGTTGAAGAATACCCTCTGCATCTTGCAAAGTAGTTCCAACAGGAGCTGTAACTAACTCATCATGAGTCATAACTTCTTTAATTTTAATAGAGAAGTCATGAACAAAACGTAAATCACGATTTGTTAAGATACCAACAAGTTTTTTGTCTTCATCAACGATAGGCACACCAGAAATACGATATTTACCCATCAACTCTTCAGCATCATATACATGATGATCAGGAGTTAGTGAGAATGGATTAGTGATAACTCCACTTTCCGAACGTTTAACACGATCTACCTCTTCAGCTTGTTGAGCTATAGTCATGTTTTTGTGAATAATACCGATTCCACCCTCACGAGCGATTGCAATCGCCAAAGCAGACTCCGTTACGGTATCCATTCCTGCACTAATCAAAGGAATATTAAGTTTTACAGTATCGCTCAGACGAACAGATACATTAACAGCTCTTGGTAGTATTTCAGATTTGCGCGGAACAAGCAATACGTCGTCAAACGTTAGCCCTTCTTTAGCGAATTTATTTTCCCACACGAGTATGTTCCTCCCTTATTTTTTATGTCTCTCTGATGTATATTATTGCAATGATATCACTTGATATAAGGGGTGTCAATGTAATACAGACGGTGTAAAACCCATCAAATGCCACTTATTGAATTGACGAAATCATCAATTTATTAGAAAAAATCAGATAAGTATGAAGTTTGTTCGGATATACGATTTTGAAAGCGATTTACTTTTGCTTTATTTCCGCTTATACGGCCGAATTTCTTAAGTGCTTCCAACTTTTGATAATTCAATAATGTAGCTGTTAACGCTCCGATATCAATCTTAAGATCAGATTCAATGTCTTCTGCTTCAATTAACCGTTCTACATGAGCTACTCCATCAGTTTCAATGTGTAGCTTAAAAACTCCAGCGTTCCATGTTGCATATTCATCTGTGATTTCAATAGTAAACGTGTCACTATGATCAGCAGTTACAAATGGATATAGACTTATAAACGATTCAAAATCAACAATTCTAGCCATAAAGTATGGTACTATCTCTTGTTTTAGACGAGGATTATCGATTCTAAATGTGAAAGTATCATCACTTGGTGCGGTCCACTTTACAACCTCTAGCATAGAATCATGTTGTGCGATAAAATACCATAATTCATTCTCCGCATTTGCAGTAACTGCAACAAGCTCATGAATAGTCATAACATTATTAATAATATTATAAAGCACATACCCTTCAGCTTTTCCTTCATCAGAGCGATAAATTGCCTTAAAACCTGTCTTACGAGTTGCAATTCTTTTTTTCCACCAATCCAAATCACGTTGAAGCATGCCATTAAACTTCGCAGCGTAGCACTCATATACAGGAAGTAGTTCATCATAATTATTTACTCTACTAACTTTTCCTATCCGTTCCCGAAGACGTTCTTTTCTTAATATTGACGTTAAATGCTCAGAATTCATCTCATACCGTTTGTATTCAATATAAGTTTCCCAGCCATACTTCCGATAAAAAGCAAACGAAAATGGATGTAACATAGAAATTGTTTCACCATTTGAGCGCATTTCTTGCAATAACTTCTCAATAATTGTAGCTACGTAGCCGTTTCTTCTCTGCTCTGGAGCAGTACATACTCCTGCCACTCCACCCATTTTCATTAGTTTTCCACCAACATGTATATTCAAATGCAATAAACTTGCTTGCGCACATAATTCATCTTCTTCAAATACACCATAACGATCCTCAAGATCACTATCAAATCTATCCCTACGCTCTTCGATTTGTTCAGGAGACAATGGATATTGGAAGGAATACGAAGCCAAATTTACACTTTGCTCAAAATCACTAACAATCAATTTCCTAAGAATAATATCTGACATTCATACAACCTCCTCTATAATTAGGAGTATTATACAGAGTACACAATCAATTAGCAATATTTTCATCATTAATTTGTATTTAAGCAGATTAAGCAAATAGCCGAATGTGCTGCAGTAAGTATTGTGTGTTGTGATGTGTAACGTACTGTGTACGACATTCGTACACCAGCAATAAAACGTTTCTGTAAGAAACATTCTACTTTATCTTTTATCTATCTCTCCATGAATGTCCTTTTCAACGTTGAATCTGTTTCAAAGCATAGAATTATTATTGATAATCCTTTTGCTCCACCTTAAATATGGTTACTTCTAGCTTATAACGTCTCTGCACAAAAAAATTATTATGAAGTCAGTAATGCGAAAAGCAGATTGTATTGTTGCGTTGTGTGTTGTTTGTTGTGTTGTGCTGTGTTGTATTGTCATTTATGTTGTGCTGTGTACGACACTCGTACACTAGCAATAAAACGTTTCTGCAAGAAACATACCGATTATGCTCTTCCTTAGCTTCAATGAACAACCTGTCCAACCCCGAATAAGCTTGAAAGCCGGCTTCTTGAACAGCGCTCTTCTTCCTGCTCCACCTCAAGGAATGTTACTTCTCGGGCATATAACGTGTCAGCACCAAGAAGAGGACATGAAGTTAGGGACGTGAAGCACGGAATGTACGGACTTGGTACATGAGTACTGGAACGAGCGATGAATGGCCTCTTCGCCGTCGAATCAACTTCGTCAGCTTAATCAGCGTGATCACACGTTAAAACGCACAAAAAAGCCCACTGCATTATGCAATGGGCTTATCCGTGCTTGGCGACGTCCTACTCTCCCAGGACCCTGCGGTCCAAGTACCATCGGCGCTGAAAGGCTTAACGGTCGTGTTCGAGATGGGTACGCGTGGTTCCCTTTCGCCGTCATCACCAAACGTCTTACTAGAGCTTGCGCCCTCAAAACTGGATAGGAAAGGTAAAACTCCAAAGTGATGCTTGTATCAATGTACTTTTCTTGCTTGCGCTTGAAAAGATTGTTAGGATAAGCCCTCGACCGATTAGTATTCGTCAGCTACATGTATTGCTACACTTACACCCCGAACCTATCAACCTCGTCGTCTTCAAGGGGTCTTACTAATTGGGAAATCTCATCTTGAAGGGGGCTTCACGCTTAGATGCTTTCAGCGTTTATCCCGTCCGTACTTAGCTACCCAGCTATGCTTCTGGCGAAACAACTGGTACACCAGCGGTACGTCCATCCCGGTCCTCTCGTACTAAGGACAGCTCTTCTCAAATTTCCTGCGCCCGCGACAGATAGGGACCGAACTGTCTCACGACGTTCTGAACCCAGCTCGCGTACCGCTTTAATGGGCGAACAGCCCAACCCTTGGGACCTACTTCAGCCCCAGGATGCGATGAGCCGACATCGAGGTGCCAAACCTCCCCGTCGATGTGGACTCTTGGGGGAGATAAGCCTGTTATCCCCAGGGTAGCTTTTATCCGTTGAGCGATGGCCCTTCCATGCGGTACCACCGGATCACTAAGCCCGACTTTCGTCCCTGCTCGACTTGTAGGTCTCGCAGTCAAGCTCCCTTTTGCCTTTGCACTCTTCGAATGATTTCCAACCATTCTGAGGGAACCTTTGGGCGCCTCCGTTACTCTTTAGGAGGCGACCGCCCCAGTCAAACTGCCCACCTGACACGGTCCCTCTACCCGATTCAGGGTAGCAGGTTAGAACTCCGATACGATCAGGGTGGTATCCCAACGTCGCCTCCTCACAAGCTGGCGCTCATGACTCAAAGGCTCCCACCTATCCTGTACAGATCGTACCAAAGTTCAATATCAAGTTGCAGTAAAGCTCCATGGGGTCTTTCCGTCTTGTCGCGGGTAACCTGCATCTTCACAGGTATTAAAATTTCACCGGATCTCTCGTTGAGACAGCGCCCAATTCGTTACGCCATTCGTGCGGGTCAGAATTTACCTGACAAGGAATTTCGCTACCTTAGGACCGTTATAGTTACGGCCGCCGTTTACTGGGGCTTCGGTTCATAGCTTCGGGTTACCCCTAACCACTCCCCTTAACCTTCCAGCACCGGGCAGGCGTCAGCCCGTATACTTCGTCTTACGACTTCGCACAGACCTGTGTTTTTGCTAAACAGTCGATTGGGCCTTTTCACTGCGGCCCCCTCGGGCTATTAACCCTACCGGGGCACCCCTTCTCCCTAAGTTACGGGGTCATTTTGCCGAGTTCCTTAACGAGAGTTCTTCCGCGCGCCTTAGCATGCTCTGCTCGCCTACCTGTGTCGGTTTGCGGTACGGGCACCTATACCTAACTAGAGGCTTTTCTTGACAGCCGGAGCTCATGACCTTCGCTACTATAATTTTCGCTCCCCATCGCAGCCCAGCCTTATAGCCGACGGATTTTCCTATCGACAAGCCTCACTACTTAGACGGACTATTCCATCAGTCCGCGTCACTACCCTTCTGTGTCACCCCATTGCTCAAACGGTTTTCGGTGGTACAGGAATTTCAACCTGTTGTCCTTCCACTACGCCTTTCGGCCTCGCGTTAGGTCCCGACTTACCCTGAGAGGACGAGCCTTCCTCAGGAACCCTTAGGCTTACGGCGGACAAGATTCTCACTTGTCTTTTCGTTACTCATACCGGCATTCTCACTTGAATACTGTCCACCAGTCCTTACGGTCTGACTTCAACCTATATTCAACGCTCCCCTACCCAAGTACCATAAGGTACATGCCATAGCTTCGGTGGTGTGTTTAGCCCCGTTACATTTTCGGCGCAGAGTCACTCGACCAGTGAGCTATTACGCACTCTTTAAATGGTGGCTGCTTCTAAGCCAACATCCTGGTTGTCTGTGCAACTCCACATCCTTTCCCACTTAACACACACTTGGGGACCTTAGCTGATGATCTGGGCTGTTTCCCTCTTGACAATGGATCTTAGCACTCACTGTCTGACTCCCGGATAACATGTCTGTGGCATTCGGAGTTTG